>NZ_JANQDJ010000016.1:0-15369 GCF_029891685.1 Umezakia ovalisporum Ak1311
AATGCTGGACTCGTTCTGTTTTTCCTTGGCTGCTGCGTAATGTCTTTTTTTTCGTGAGAGTTCTTGCTTTTGCAATGCCCGACACATGGTGGTTATACTCACCCATTGATTGTAAGTTATACCCCAATACTCACAGTATTCCTTTAATGTTGCATCTGGGTACTTTTCCACCATTTCTCTCAGTAATTCTTCCCGCCCATCCAATTGGCCTTTCATTGTCCCACCTTATTTTTTCGGTTGGACACGACCTTGCATCCTGTTCATCGTCAGTAGTTTTTGTACAAAGCTTTTGGCTACACCAAATCTTGCCGCTACTTTTCTGATTGAGGTGTCCTCTTCTTCATAGGCTTTGACTATTTTTTCTCGCAAGTCTATGGAATATGCTCTCACTTTTCTTTTTCATGCACCCTGTCTTACTGTACCTCATTTACTCACGATATACTGTATTTTTAAATAACAAATGATATTTCAGAAACGTTAAACAATACTATGGAAACAATAGATAATTACCTAGATAAAATATAAACGAATTCTATAAACTTCCATCAGAGTTTAAATCCCCAAATGTATTTAAATTGTTTATTCCCTAGGGGTAATGTAAAAATTGGTTCAAACATAGATAACATTAGATTCGGCGTGTTTACCATTCAGGAGTGCCAAAATGTCAAAACAACTGGGTCAAAAAATCTCACCCACACCAATGTCAAGGGATATCAGCGTAGTGGATTTGATTAATAATTATTTCACAGCCTACAACTCAGCACGTTTACGAGAAATCTGCCAACTCATGAGTCGCGATATCCTCAAAGAAAGGGTGACCGTAGGAGTTAGCCTTTCTGGTGCTATGACACCAGCCGGGTTTGGGGTTTCAACCTTAGCACCTTTAATTCGCAACGGTTTTATTGACTGGATGATTAGCACAGGTGCAAATCTTTACCATGATATGCACTACGGCTTAGGTTTTGAACTTTTTGCTGGTAGTCCTTTTTTGGATGATATCAAGCTGCGCCAAGACAGTACTATCAGAATTTATGACATCATCTTTGGCTATGATGTACTACTGGAAACAGATGCTTTTATCCGTAAGATTCTGCAAGCACAACCCTTTCAAAAACGCATGGGAACTGCTGAGTTTCACCATCTACTTGGTAAGTATGTCCGGGAAGTAGAAAAGCAGTTAGGAGTGAAGCATTCTTGTTTATTAGCTACTGCCTATGAATTTGGTGTACCTATTTATACTTCTTCTCCTGGGGATAGTTCCATAGGCATGAATGTAGCGGCTTTAGCTTTAGAAGGCTCAAAGTTAATTCTAGACCCTGCAATTGACGTAAATGAAACAGCCGCTATTGCCTACTCTGCCAGAGAATCAGAAGGGAAAAGTGCAGCCCTCATTCTTGGTGGTGGTAGTCCTAAAAACTTTTTACTACAAACTCAACCGCAGATTCACGAGGTATTAGGACTAGAAGAACGCGGGCACGATTACTTTGTCCAATTTACCGATGCTCGACCAGATACTGGCGGTTTGTCAGGAGCAACTCCCTCAGAAGCTGTCAGCTGGGGTAAAATTGACCCTGAAGAGTTACCCAGCACAATTGTTTGTTACACCGATAGCACAATTGCTTTACCCTTAGTCACAGCTTATGTTCTCAACCAATGTCAGCCTCGGACTTTGAAGCGGTTATACGACAAACGAGAAGCAATGTTTGAGAAACTACAAACAGACTATCTAGCAGCGCGAGTACAGTCATCAGATACAGTCCCGGCTGCTGTAGCTGATATGGCATCGCAGGAAGTGGCGACTTATCCCTGCGGTAGAGTTATTTCCCGTAATCTTTAAAGGAATTGTGCCCAGATTTTTTAACATTACTGTGGAGAATTAGGACTCATTTATTGACACTCCCACAGGTGAAAGCATGTGGGATTCTTGCTTCGTCATCAAGGGATCATCCCTAGACACAAAAAACAGTTAGTCCGCTATTGCCTTGGGCAATGCCCTCGGCTTAGTTGTCCTCCTACAGAGGACATGATATGAACTGTATTCATGAATGTTTTTCACGGAAAAACCACCCACCAGATGAATTAACAAAATTTAACCCTGGTGATCTAGCATCATGACAATTGCTAAAATCCAAATAATTTTTCCTAAATCTTCATCGCCTGATTCCTATGATAAAAACTGTCCTAGAGGTTCGCAATCTACAAGTTAAATTTTCCAGTGATGGTAGAAATCTCAAAGCTGTAGATAATATATGCTTTGCAGTCAATCGCGGGGAAACTCTAGGTATAGTGGGTGAATCGGGTAGTGGTAAATCAGTAACATCATTGGCTGTCATCGGTTTGTTGCCCAGTCCCGGTAAGATTAGCTGTGGTGAAGTTTGGTTTCGTCCCCAACTCAACGGCAAACCCATTAACTTGGTAGAATTGCCTCCTGAACAAATGCTGGCACACCGAGGCGGCGATATCGCCATGATTTTTCAAGAACCGATGAGTTCTCTCAATCCCGTTTACACTATTGGGTTTCAGTTGACTGAAGCCATTATGCGACATCAGAATGTTTCAGCAAATGAAGCCAAACAAATTGCGATCGCTGTTTTGCAAGAAGTCAAACTCCTACCTAGTGATGAAATTATACAACAGCAGTGTTGGGAAAATTCAGGTCAAAGAGATAAACTCACCTTAGCTAAGTTAGTTAAGCAACACAAAGAAGCCATCCTGCAACGTTACCCGCACGAGCTTTCTGGAGGTCAGTTACAACGGGTAATGATTGCAATGGCTATTTCTTGTAATCCTTTGCTATTGATTGCTGATGAACCAACTACGGCTTTAGATGTGACGGTGCAGGCAACTATTATTGATTTGTTGCGAGAATTGCAGCAAAGCCGTGATATGGCCATGATCTTTATTACCCACGACTTGGGACTGATTTCGGAAATTGCCCACAAAGTAGCGGTAATGTACAAAGGTCGAATTGTAGAATACGGTGCAGTGGCACAAATTTTTACCAGTCCCCAACATCCATATACCAAAGGTTTAGTAGCTTGTCGGCCTACACTCAACCGCCGTCCCCGCAAACTACTGACCGTTTCTGACTATATGACTGTACAGTTAACGCGAACTGGTGAGGAAGTAATTCAGGGGAAAGAACCCCCCCATTTCCCAGAAATTAGCATTGAGGAAACATCTCAAAGGTGGGATACCCTCAACAATAAACCACCCTTATTGGAAATCCGCAACTTGCAAGTGGGTTTTCCCATCCGGGGGGTATTTGGCATGACAAAACGCTACCACATAGCAGTTAATAATGTTTCTTTTGACGTCAAGCCAGGGGAAACACTGGGATTAGTGGGAGAATCTGGTTGTGGCAAAACTACCTTGGGTAGAAGTTTGCTGCGGTTAATTGAACCGATGAGTGGTGAAATTATTTTCGAGGGTCGAAACATTACTACCCTGAAAGGCGAAGCATTACAAAAACTGCGCCGGGAAATGCAAATCGTTTTTCAAAATCCCTTTAGTTCTTTAAATCCCCGGATGAAAATTGGGGATGCGGTAATGGAACCGTTGTTAATTCACTCTGTCCGTCAAACAAAGCGACAACGCCAAGAACGTGTTATTGAACTCTTAGAACGGGTGGGTTTAGGTGCAGATGCAATCAACCGCTATCCGCATCAGTTCTCTGGTGGTCAACGCCAACGAATTTGTATTGCCCGTACTTTGGCTTTAAATCCTAAGTTTATTATTTGTGATGAGTCTGTTTCCGCCTTAGATGTTTCTGTACAGGCGCAAGTATTAAATCTACTCAAGGAGTTACAAGATGAATTTCAACTTACCTATATTTTTATTTCTCATGATTTAAGTGTAGTCAAATTTATGAGCGATCGCATTTTAGTTATGAATCGTGGTCAAATTGTCGAACAAGGAACAGCAGAAAGTATTTACCGAGAACCTAAAGAAGAATATACACAAAAATTAATTGCTTCCATTCCTACTGGTAGCTGTGAAGGTTTACGCACTCGGTAATTAAGGTGATTATGAATCCTCAGAAAAGTCAAAAATTTCCCCGGTTGGGAAAAGCTTTAGCCTTGATAGAATCCCTGGGAAATCAACTCCCGGATCCACTGACAATATTTTTTCTCTTATCCTTAATGGTAATTTTAGTCAGTACCATTGCAGCTGCTTTCAATGTTTCTGTCGTCCACCCCGGAAACAAGGAAACTATTGTTGCTGTATCCTTGCTGACACCTGATGGTATCCGCCGCATTTTCACCTCCGCCGTCAAAAACTTTACCGATTTTCCCCCATTGGGTGCTGTACTGGTGGCTATGTTGGGTGTAGGCGTTGCCGAGTATACTGGTTTACTTTCAGCCTTACTACGCAAAATAGTCTTAATCGCCCCTCGTAAATTTATCTGTCCCGTTGTGGTCTTTGCCGGTATTATGGCAAACATCGCTGCTGATGCAGGTTATGTGGTACTTATACCCATGGGAGCAATTATTTTTTTAGCCTTTCGACGGCATCCTTTGGCTGGTTTAGCTGCGGCTTTTGCTGGTGTCTCTGGTGGTTTTAGTGCCAATTTACTTATTAGTTCCCTTGACCCTTTGCTGGCTGGATTAACTCAAAGTGCAGTGCAATTAATTAATCCTAATTATTCAGTCAATGCCACTGCTAACTATTATTTTATGGTATTTTCGACATTGTTAATTACTATAATGGGCTGGTTTGTCACTGAAAAAATTGTTGAGCCAAGATTGGGTAATTATGTAGGAGAAGTAGATTTTGAAATGCAGCAAATGAGCCCGGGTGAACACAAAGGTTTAAGATGGGCAGGATATTCTTTATTAGCTTTCATTTTTTGTTTATTGGTAATGCTTTTACCACCCCAAGGAATTTTACGACATCCAGAAACTTTGACGATTATTCCTTCCCCTTTTCTAGATAGTATTGTATTTATTATTGCCTTGGCTTTCCTAATTCCTGGAATATTTTATGGCAAAGTTACCGGAAGTATTCAAAATCATCAAGATATTGCTAAAGCCCTGAGTAATTCTATGAGTGCTATGGGATATTACATTGTTTTAGCATTCATCGCTGCCCAATTTATTGCTTATTTTAGCTGGAGTAATTTGGGGGTGATTATGTCCATTAATGGGGCAGAGTTGCTCAAATCTACAGGAATTACAGGGGTGCCATTATTGATATTATTTATTTTAGTGACTATGGTGCTGAATTTGTTTGTGGGTTCAGCTTCCGCAAAATGGGCAATTATGGCTCCTGTGTTTGTGCCCATGTTGATGTTAATGGGTTATTCCCCAGAATTGACCCAAGCTGCATATCGCATTGGCGATTCTACAACTAATATTGTTACGCCCTTGATGCCTTATTTTCCTTTAGTGGTAGCATTCGGGCAAAAGTACGATAAAAATTTAGGGTTGGGAACATTAATTGCCATGATGTTACCTTATGCGATCACTTTTTTGTTGGGGTGGTCCTTGCTATTGATTATCTGGTTTATTTTCAATTTACCCCTTGGACCTGGGGCTTTGATGAGGATTTAACAAACTACCCTAGTTAAGAGGAGAGAAAATGAAAATTTATGTTGAACAAATGGTATTATTGTTGGGTTTAAAGTTGGAAAATGAAGATATTGATTCAGTAAAAGAAAATTTTGACAAAATTGCAGCCCTCGCCCAACTTGTCAATGATTTCCCTTTACCAGAAGAAATTGAACCTGCACCAGTGTTTGAGCCATGATTAAAATTAGCAAGATTTTGCTAGCACAAAACAAACTATATGAATGATCATAGGATTGACATCCTTAAGACAAATCCTGAAAAATTTTGCTTCTGGACCCTCGCAATAGAAACTCGCTTTTAGGACGGTGAGTATATGAAATGAATATTAACTCAGATAATGCCTTATCAATAGCTGCTGCTGTGCGTACACGCCAAGTTAGCGCTGTGGAAGTTACTCAAGCTGCACTAACACAAATCACAGCCCGAAATCATCAACTCAACTGTTTCACAGCTATAACTGCCGAAACAGCTTTGAGAGACGCAGCTAAAATTGACAAGCAAATTGCCCAGGGTAATCATATCGGTTTATTAGCTGGTGTACCCTTTGCCGTCAAGAATCTTTATGATATTGCTGGTTTAACAACTTTGGCAGGGTCGAAAATCAACGCAGAAAACCCCCCCGCTAGGCAAGATGCAACAGCAATAGCCAAGTTAAAACAAGCAGGTGCAGTGCTTGTAGGCGCTTTAAACATGGATGAGTACGCCTATGGTTTTGTCACAGAAAATTTCCATTACGGCGTAACCCGTAACCCCCACGATTTACAAAGAATAGCTGGCGGTTCTTCTGGTGGTTCAGCTGCGGCTGTGGCGGCTGGATTAGTACCTTTGACATTAGGTTCCGACACTAACGGTTCCATTCGCGTTCCAGCCGCTTTGTGTGGTGTGTTCGGCTTCAAACCAACCTATGGGCGTTTGTCTCGTGCTGGGGTAGCCTTATTTTCCAGCAGTTTTGACCACATCGGCACTTTTGCCCGTTCAGTACAAGATATTGCCACTGCTTTTGATATCCTTCAGGGAGAAGATGAACGTGATCCAATTTGTACAAGACGCCCTTGCCAATTATGTTTACCACAACTTGAGCAAGATATTTCTGGTATTAGAATTGCCATTGCAGATGATTATTTTACTCAAAGTGCAACACCAAAAGCCTTGGCAGTAGTACAAAAAGTAGCCCAAGCCTTAAATGTAACCGAGTATATCACCATACCAGAAGCCCACCGCGCCCGAGCGGCAGCCTTTGTCATTACAGCCAGTGAAGGAGCAAATCTGCATTTACATCAATTAAAATCCCGTCCCCAAGATTTTGACCCCGCCACACGCCATCGCTTTTTAGCAGGCGCATTAATACCGAATAGTTGGTACTTACAAGCACAACGCTTTCGCAGATGGTATCGCCATCGCCTGGAAGAAGTATTTCAAAAAGTAGACATCATTCTCGCTCCCACTACACCCATTTCTGCACCCCTCATTGGTCAACAAACTATGATATTAGATGGTGAAGAAATCCCCGTCCGTCCTCATCTCGGGCTATTCACACAACCATTATCATTCATTGGCTTACCTGTGTTATCGGTGCCAATTCAGGGAGGAAACGCCTTACCTTTAGGTGTACAGCTAGTATCTGCACCCTACAATGAAATTTTGATTTTACAAATTGCAGCTGTTTTAGAATCCCAAGCAGTAACTTCTGCCAAAATGGCTCCTAGCTAAAATAGCGATTCCCAGCTGCTTCAGTCATGCTTTTCTTCTTTTTGCTGCTCAGAAGCCGCCAAAGTATGATCACAGCAAGGCTTGTTCACCTCTGGTACTGGATCATATCCCCCTGGGTGGAAGGGATGACAACGGAAAATCCGCCGCGTAGCCATCCACCCACCGCGCCATACACCAAATCGCTCAATCGCTTGAATAGCATACATGGAACAAGTTGGTTGAAAGCGACAAGTCGGCGGAAACAGGGGCGAAATAAACATTCTGTAACCTTTAATCAACCAAATCAATAATATTCTGATCACAATTCCTTAAATCTTATAAATTAGTAATACGGATGAAAAACTTCTATCTTATAATTTGTTTGTTATCTCCAGTTCTCGATTTAACCTCAGATCCACCTTTGTGGCTCAAAACTACCGTAGTTGCCGTTTGGGTCTCATTTATCCTCTTCCTTGCATGGGTGGTATATCGCTTTGCTAAGGGCGAACCAGAAATAGTCAGAAAAATCGTTCATATCGGCACAGGCAATGTGATCATGCTTGCGTGGTGGCTAAATGTTCCGGCAAGTTTAGGCATTACAGCATCGATTGTAGCCAGTGGCATCACCTTATTATCATACAGATTTCCCATTTTTCCCGGTATTAATAGCGTGGGCAGACGAAGTTTTGGAACCTTCTTTTATGCTGTTAGTATAGGCATTTTAGTAGCTTGGTTTTGGCACATACAACAGCCCCAGTACGCAGCCATCGGAATCATGGTCATGGCTTGGGGCGATGGGTTAGCCGCATTGATTGGACAACGTTTTGGTAAACATAAGTATAAAGTCTTAGGAGCACAAAAAAGTTGGGAAGGCTCACTGACTATGACTTTAGCTAGTTATACCATCACTAGCTTGATTTTATTAAGTGTAGAAGGAAACATTTGGCCTATTTGGGTAGTATCCCTAGCCATTGCCTTAACTGCTACTTGTTTAGAAGCTATTTCTTTTTTGGGTATTGATAATTTAACAGTTCCTTTAGGCAGTGCAGCCTTAGCATTTTTCCTAATTGATACCTTCTTGGTGCATTCTCGTTAATGTGATTGCCTTCGGCACTACCCTCGGCGCAATCCCTGCACATTGTTCACCTCACAAATGGTTACAATATTTTGTATTTTTAATTACGCAATTGTGATAAATGATCATCAAGCAATCGCCCAAGTAGAAAATTGAAAAGTCGATTATTTAATGACATAACTGCAAAAATATGAAATATTGACTATTTATGTTCTAGAGTTAAGTTCCAATTCCAAAAAAATCAGACTTTATATCTACTTTGAGGAGTAAACATAAAAGACCGATTTCTATCTGGGGATTTATGAATTCCTTACAAACAGTGCTTATAGTTGAGTTCTTAGGTGGTAACAAACCTAAGTACGTAAGTGAGGCTAACAATCATGTCACAACCAATATTTGCATCAGAATTATTTGTCACTTTATCTGATGACCAACAGGAACTTTTAACAGGTGGTTCTGATTTTGAACTGTCTGGTAGCAACTTCTCTCAAAAACGTGCAAACTTACAAGGAAGAAGTAATGCTGGGCCAGGTGGCAGTAATGCCAACTCTACAGGCGATATTACCGCTATCAATACTGCGGCACAAGACTTCATGGGATTAGGTGCTGCAGAAGTTCCTAGAATTGATACCCTAGGCAGCGCACCAGTTCTCAACGGTGTAGACGGTGGTGGCGGTGGTGGCGGTGGTGGAGAATAAATTCCACCAGCTAAACTGTCACACTATTTCCACAGTTGACCGAAAAAGCCGATCTGTCACATAAAAGCGTTTCACCCATCTCAGCAAAAAAATGGTGTGTGGGAGTGATCAAAAAGTGCGCCTACTCAAAATCTGCAATTATGAAATCCCATAGCAGAAATCATAGCAGAGTGACCAAGAGTGAGTTTCTCCAGAGACTATGGTGGCATTGTACTAAATTCAAGAAGTCCCAGTTACTTGTTCTCAGGGGAGGAAAGTAGGCTAGGGTTGCAGAATTTTCTTGCCAGCTTATTTTAGCTAAATACCTCAGTAAAACTCCATCAACTCAGCGCCTGGAATCTTTTTTTTGAGAATTACCTAAGTGAGGCTAACAATCATGACAGCAAAAACAGTTTTATCACAATTATGTGTCCCCTTATCAGACAAGCAACAAGAACTCCTAACTGCCGGTGCTGATTTTGAGCTAACTGGCAGTAATTTCGCCAACAGGTTAGCCAATTTACAGGGAACAACCAACTCCGGCCCAAATGGTAGTACTGCTAACTCCACAGGCCAGGTGACGGCTATTAACACTGCCGCACAAGACTTAATGGCATTAGGTGGGGCAGAAGTTCCTAGAATCTCTCCCCTAGGCAGCGCACCAGTTCTCAACGGTGTAGGCGGTGGTGCTGGTGGTGCCGGTGGTGAAGAATAAGTTCCACCAGGCAATCTGTCACACAAAGATTACAAAATGCGCCTACTCAAAATCTGCAGTTCTTAAAGTCAATAACCCAAAGCATTGCAGAAGTAAAGCGTGGTGACATCGTACCAGTTAATTAAGGGCTTTGGGTTTCTTTTTTCAGGTGTTCTTACAGTCGATGCTTTGGGGCTGCACCAGTTGTCAACGGCATAGGTAATAGCACAACTAATAGCGGGGTAATAAATTATATCCGTACATGAGAAATCTGCAATTGCTATTTTGAATAATTGATGATTGCACAAGTGACTGTGTTTATTGTCTTCAGCTAGCATTGACTATCTGGTAACTCAACATTTCCGCAAAAATGGATTCCGGGGGTTTATGTGTTATTTTTCGCTAAATACTTGAAGATAACGTTTCTGGAATCCTTTATTTGAGAATTACGTGAGTGAGGCTAACAATCATACCAAAACATTTTTGAGTTGGTTGTCAGTGAGGTTAATCATCATGTCACATCAAATCATTACATCGGATTGGTTTGGCCGGTCAGAATTATCCGATAGACAGCAGGAAGTACTAGTTGGTGGTGTCAACTATCAACTGAAAGATAACAATTTTAGTCAAGGAGTTGCAACAACGACCAAGACCAATAATTCTAGTCCAGAAGGAAACACTTCTGAATCAAATACTCAACTTGCTGATATAAGTTCTAATGCTGTAAGTTTTTTGTTTAGTAAACCTACAGAACTTTCTGTTCCTCCAGCCTTGAATAATTGAATATCTCAACTTGAGATATTAGCCTTAGTTTTGCTGGATATCGAAGTTTTTCTGTGTTTTTCAACAACAACCTCCTTAATTATGCTAACTAAATTTTGTGTTGGTATATGAAAGGGGCGAGAGGAGATAGTTATCACTCCCTCAACGTAAGTGACTTATCTCAGAGACTTAGACCTTTCTCCTCTGTTGTTCTTACACGTTATCCCCATACCCAATTATAAAATATCATAAACCAGATGTTAGCTACTGTTAGCATCATATGTTACTGTTTCACTTTTTCGCAGAATATTAAGCAAATTTGAGTATCATCGGCCTTTATCGGCGGTTAATTATGAATGATTTATTTTTGGACTTTTGCCAAAAATCTATATTGATTTAATTCAATTCCAAGGTGCATTACCGTGAACTCCTTTTCTCAACAAGACAACCATTTTTGGAATAGGTTTAATGAACCGAATTCAGAAGAACTGAGTTTAGTTCAACCTAACGAGTTTCTTCCCCGTATCGGTAAATGGACTCACATCGGTGCAGGAGTTCTCCTAAGCACTTTTATCGCGGCTGCTGGTCTGACATCTGTTTTTAATTACAATGTCACAGTGAAAGTTCCTGCTACTATTCGACCGGAAGGAAGATTGGGAATTGTTCAATCTGCTGTGATTGGAACAGTGCAAAAAATAGATGTGCAAGAAAATCAAGTAGTCATTCAAGGAGAACCCATTGCTTACATTGATGATTCCCGTTTGCAAAATCAAAAAAGCCAACTAGAACACAGTGTTGACCAGAGTAAATTACAACTTCGTCAAATCGATGCTCAAATCAGTGAAATCGTTACTCAGATTGCGGCGCAAAAAACCTTAATCAACCGCACAATGATCGCGGTGCAAGCCGAACTTAATGCTACTGAACGCAACTATGAAGACCAGAAAATTCAAGCTACAGCTGACCTGATAGAAGCGGAAGCTGCTTGGAATTTAGCAAAAGCGCAACGCGATCGCCTAAAACAAAATAATTTATTAACTCTAACCATACAAGAAGCCGAAGTAGCTTTAAATTTAGCAAAAGCCCAACATAATCGACTGCAATCCGTAGTCACATCCGGAGCAATTTCCCGCAACCTCTTAGAAGAAAAAGAACAGGAAGTAAAAACAGCCCAAACCAAGCTAGAACAGGCAAAAGCTAGGACTAAGGACTTGATAGAAGAAAAAGAACAAGCCTTAAAGATAGCAGAAATCAAACTCAAAAAAGCTCAAACCAATATCAATCCCAGTGATGGGGTTGTAACCGTCGCCTATGAACGGATTAAACAAGAACAAGCCAAAGGTCAAGCCACCATAGCCGCATTAAACAGAGAACGAGAAACTTTGCTTCAACAGCGTCTAGAACTGCAAAAACAAAAAAATCAGACACATAAAGAACTAGAAAAAGTAAAAACCGACCTAAAACAAACTGTCATTCGAGCCCCAATCACAGGAACAGTATTGCAGTTAAAACTCCATAACCCCGGGCAGGTAGTACAACAAAGCCAAGCCATCGCTCACATTGCGCCCCTCAATAGTCCCATGGTCATCAAAGCTTTTGTTCAGCCACAACACATCGACAAAGTAAAACCAGGGCAAAAAGTGCAAATGCAAATTTCAGCCTGTCCTTATCCAGACTACGGCACACTCCACGGAACCGTAAAAACAGTAGCACCAGATGCTCTACCAGTGGGAAATAACCGCGCCGAGCCTGGTGCTCAAGGTGCTGCCCAGATAGTTGCCTATGAAGCCACCATAAAAGCCGAAAGCACATTTTTAGCCAGAGGAAACCATCAATGTCATCTCAAACCCGGCATGGAAGGTAGAGCAGATATAATTTCGCGTCAAGAAACAGTACTCAACTTCATTCTTCGCAAAGCCAGATTAATCACCGACTTATAAGCAAGTTTAGTGCGATAAAAACCTCAAAACAACCCCGCCCACAAAACTTAAAAACAAAAAACCAAATAACTTATGCTTGGGTTCATCAAACAGCAAAAAAACTATCACTGTGTTTCACAATTAAGCGAAGAAGACTGTGGAGCAGCTTGTCTAGCTTCTATTTGCAAACATTACGGACAGTTTTTAAGCATTAATCGCAGCCGAGAAGCAGTAGGAACAGGACAGCTAGGAACTACTTTGTTAGGCCTAAAACGTGGGTCAGAGAATTTGGGATTTAATGCCAGAGCAGTTAAAGCCTCGCCAGAAATTATCGACAGAATCAAAGAGGTCCCGTTACCAGCGATAATCCATTGGCACGGCTATCACTGGGTAGTTTTATATGACCAAAAAGGCAAAAAGTATGTCATTGGTGATCCATCGGTGGGCGTTCGTTATGTTGACCGAGACGAGTTAGCCGCCGCTTGGAATGGGGTGATGCTGTTATTGGAACCAGATCCAGACCGCTTTTTTGATCAGCCCGAAGAAAAATCAACAGGGGGCTTAGGACGCTTTCTGAGGCGGATCTTGCCTTATCGTAGTCTGCTAGCTCAGGTTTTAATGCTGAATATAGCCTTGGGTGTACTCGCATTAGGTTCACCTGTACTGATCCAAATCCTTACAGATGATGTTTTAGTGCGCGGAGATACTCAGCTATTAACCGTTGTCGTAGCAGCAGTTGTAGTTATGACTGTATTCAGTAGCACTCTACAATTGTTGCAATCCACCATGATTGCTCACTTTGGTCAACGCCTCCAACTAGGGCTAGTTCTGGAATTTGGACGGAAAATACTCCAGTTACCATTGAATTACTACGAAGCCCGTCGTAGTGGTGAAATCACTAGCCGATTGCGAGATATCAATTATATTAACCAGTTGGTATCACAAATAGTCGTTCTTTTACCTAGTCAATTTTTTATAGCAGTGATTTCTTTCTGTTTGATGCTGTTTTATAGTTGGCGGCTCACATTAGCAGTTATCTTCATAAGTGCTTTAATGACCTTATCCACGGTGCCTTTTTTACCCATCCTCCAACAAAAAACTCGCAGTCTTTTAGTTTTGGGGGCAGAAAATCAAGGGGTCTTAGTAGAAACATTTAAAGGCGCACAGGTACTTAAAACCACAAATGCTGCTCCCCAATTTTGGGAAGAATTTCAAAGTCGTTTCGGTCGTCTTGCCAATTTGACCTTTAGCACAGTGCAAATCGGAATTATCAACAATACTCTGACTAAACTCTTTTCTACTATTGGTGGAGTAGCTTTACTAGGGTTAGGAAGTATCTTAGTGATTCAAGGAGAATTAAGTATCGGGCAAATGCTTGCTTTTAATGCTCTACAGGTGAATGTTCTCAATTTAATTAATTCATTAGTTGGCTTAGTAGATGAATATTTTCGCTCTCAAACAGCAATTTCTCGGCTCCTAGAAGTGATTGATGCCACACCAGAGGTAGTGGGCGGTAGTCAAAAGCCTGTGGCGCAAATCTCCGGGAGTGCAGATATTCACTGTTCCCATGTGACATTTCACCACCCAGGTAGAGTTGACTTGTTACAAGATTTTTCCCTAAAGTTACCTGGTGGACAAGCCATCGCCTTGATAGGTAAATCTGGTTGTGGTAAAAGTACACTAGCGAAACTGCTAGCAGGTTTATATCAGCCGAATTCTGGCAATATCCGCATTGGCTCTTTTAACCTCGATGACATAGCTCTTGATTGTCTCCGACAACAAATAGTTTATGTACCCCAAGAACCTCATTTCTGGAGTCGCTCAATTTTAGAGAACTTCCGTTTAGGAACACCTTACATTTCTTTTGAGGCAATTGTCAAAGCTTGCGAGATTGCTGATGCAGATAGTTTTATCAGTCAACTTCCTAATAAATATCAAACAGTGTTGGGTGAATTTGGGGCTAATCTCTCTGGTGGACAAAGACAAAGATTAGCGATCGCTAGAGGAATTCTCACCAATCCACCCGTGCTGATTTTAGATGAAGCCACCGCAGGACTCGATCCAGTAAGTGAAGCTAACGTGTTAGATGGAATTTTGGCATACCGCAAAGGCAAAACTACAATTTTAATTACCCATCGTCCCACCGTAATCAAGCGAGCTGATTGGATTGTCATGTTAGAAAAAGGTCAAGTGCAATTACA
This sequence comes from Umezakia ovalisporum Ak1311, assembly GCF_029891685.1. NCBI lineage: Bacteria > Bacillati > Cyanobacteriota > Cyanophyceae > Nostocales > Nodulariaceae > Umezakia > Umezakia ovalisporum. The sequence goes on from NZ_JANQDJ010000016.1 coordinate 14,588, forward strand.
AGGTACTCCACAAACCTTTCTTGCACAAAAAGGAGAGCATCTCAAGTTTTTATCTTTGTGATATTTTACCTTTATGTAAGCAAGTAAGATCATGTCTAAAAATTACACATCAAACCAGTCTTTTCTTTTTCGGTGTCTGTCTGAAGAAGAACAAGAAAACCTAACTGGTGGGCAAAGCCAAGATATATTGGGAAATAGTAATTTTTTATTTCAGAAAACTGACATTCAAACTGAGGCAGATAATCATATAAATCTTACAGAAGACGAATCTGGTTCTCAAAGTACTAAATACACCTTGTCACAGATTACTATAGCATCATCCATAAGCTTTACGTTACCGAGTGTTAGTTCTCATAGTAATAGCCCCCGTAATTTAATAAGTAAAATTATCAATGGAGTGTTTTCATCAATAACCACTTGATGAATCAAAAATATATTGCCATTTCTCACACATTTTCTCAAGAAGTTTAATTTTTATATAGCGTTTTCCGTTGACTGACATATAAGAAAACAATTGCAGGTTAAGAGGAAATTATGACATATTTGATGTGGTAAGCAAATGCTATATCAATGGTTCAAAAAACTCAAAATCTCTCTCATTATATGAGAGATTTTTCTATATATATAGACATGATAGAGATCACAAGTGTTGAATGTTAAGAAAGAGGTGATAAAAATAGCCCAAAATATGGTAAATTCTGGGCCAAGGATTAAAAAAAATAATTGATAATGATTATAAATTCATTTCCTAAGATTGTCAAAGACATCCTCAGACCGTTGCC
>NZ_JANQDJ010000017.1:0-8864 GCF_029891685.1 Umezakia ovalisporum Ak1311
TTAGAGGATTATGGTTTTTGGTCACAGGAAATTGCTAGACAAAAAGCCCAACAAACTGAGCCTGATAAACCTTTCCGTCGTGGTCGCATTTGGTGTTAGTTGTAGATTTGATATCCCTGATTTCTTCAAGAAATTGGGGATAAATACTATCATTTAGAGAACTCATGGTGATACAGCACTTTCCGGTGTAGTGATACACAGTATTGGCGGGAAAGATGCCCACCCCACAAAAGTTTTATGATTATGATTTGTACTTCATAAGAACGAAATCTGCTGTAAAGGAGTTTTTATTCCCCGTTGTTAGTGTATCAACTATTGTTTGATCCCACCCTAATCCTCCCCTTGTAAGGGGAGGGGACTGGATTTGATTGTTTTTTGTGTGTTCGGTATCAAACAACCTCTGAGTAATACTTCTCTACCCCAAGCTGTCTTTCACCGCATAAATCACCTGGTCTTGCTGTAACTGTGTCAGTTCCGGGAACATGGGCAAAGATAACACCTGATCACAAACTAACTCAGCTACTGGTAATTGTCCCGACTGATAGCCTAGATATTGATATGCTGGCTGTAAATGTAAGGGATAGGGATAATAAACCATGGAATTTACCCCCCGTTCTTGGAGTTGACTCCGTACCCAGTCTCGGTAGTTGGGGCGCACTATTCCCCCAGTGCTAGAAATACGAATAGTATATTGATTCCATACACTCAACCCCCCGGGTAGTTCTTGGGGGACAATAATATCTGGAATTTGACTGAGAAACTGTTGGTAATAAGCGGCGATCGCTCGTCGTTGGTGATTCCAAGTGTCAAGATAACGCAGTTTAATTTGCAGAATAGCTGCTTGCAGAGCATCTAAGCGACTATTTACACCAATTTCTTCGTAGTAATAGCGATTTTTTTGCCCATGCTCTTTGAGTATTCGCATTTTCGCTGCTAGCTGAGGATCATTGGTGGTGATGGCGCCACCGTCACCGCAACCGCCTAGATTTTTGGTAGGGTAAAAACTAAAGCAACCAATATGTCCTATGCTACCTACTTTTTGTTTTTCCCAAGTTGCTCCGGTGGATTGAGCGCAATCTTCAATCACTGCTAAATTGTGACGGTTAGCGATGGTCATCAGTGCTGTCATATCCACTGGTTGTCCAAATAAGTGGACTGGGATAATGGCCTTGGTTTTGGCTGTAATCACTGGGGCTATTTGTTGTAAATCAATATTAAATGTATTAATGTCAATATCAACAAAAATTGGTTTTGCCCCTACAGCACTAATAACTTCAGCTGTTGCTACAAAGGTAAAAGGTGTGGTGATAACTTCATCCCCTGTACCAATTTCCAAAGCTCGTAATGCTAAGTAAAGTGCATCCGTACCAGAATTACAAGCTAGACAATGATTTACATGATGATAAGCAGCAAACTGTTGCTCAAAGTTTTCTACTAAAGGACCGCCAATATAACGCCCAGAGGCTAAAACTTCTAAAACGGCTTCGCTCACTTGTGCTGCAATGGTTTGGTATTGCTGCTTAATATCAAAGGCAGGAATAGAATTTACACTTTGGATCATGGGTTTTCATTTGATCTTAAAATACAAAAGATGGTCTGGGACAGCCAATTTTTTCTGATGGAATTTTGATCAAAAGTCCTTGTCAACACTGTCGCTCTGGATACGCATCAAAATTGGGTTTTTACTGAAATTATTTTATGATTAAGGATAGCATTGGTTGACAGAGAATGTAATGTATATCAACCAAGACCCCAGATATGGAACTAATGTATTCCGAAAACTGGGAATTAAGTAGTGGGAAGAAATATTGTCGTGTTTTTTCAAAGGCAGGAGATGGAAAACTCATGGAGGATTTAATCAAGCTGGAGTTCGTTGATTTAGCTTTTGCTGTAGGTTCAATGGCCATGGCTATTGGTTTATCCGCCTGGGAAAATTTAGGATTAGAGTTAACCATTATGACCGCAGCAGGGAGGACCATCTTACAACTACTTGTATTAGGATACATTTTGTATTTCGTCTTTGCTTTAGACAATGTTTGGGGGGTTTTGGCGATTTTAGCGGTAATCTTGATTATCGCAGCTATGGTTGCTCGAAATCGGATCAGTACCAAAATTCCCCAAGTTTTGCCCTTGGTATGGGGAGCAATTTTCATTAGTACTGCTTTAACAGTTATTTATGTCAATTTCTTAATTATTCAACCAGACAGATGGTATGAACCACGTTATGTAATCCCTCTAGCAGGGATAGTGTTAGGTAATGCCATGAATGCAGCTGCCATCGCTGGGGAACGTCTTGTTAGTAACATGAACTCCCAACCATTAGAAATAGAAACTCACCTCAGCTTGGGTGCAACTCCAAAGCAAGCAGTGAGCAAGTACCGCAAAGAAGCCATCAGAGCGGCATTTCTACCCACTCTCAATCAAATGATGCTTGTGGGTATGGTGGCTATTCCAGGAATTACTACCGGACAATTATTAGCAGGAATCACACCTCTTGATGCTGTGGCTTACGAAATTGTCATCATCTTTATGGTTGCGATGGCTAACTTGCTGACAACTATATTAGTCACCAGAGGATTGTATCGTCAGTTCTTTAATTCCGCGGCTCAGTTAGTGAGGTGAGGTGATTTTACCAATGAGCAATGACTATATCCTAAAATAGGGATTGACGTTCCCCCCCAGCTTAAGTGTCTGAATCTTTGCCAATGGGCTATAAGGCCTAGGGCAGTGGGGTGTGGGGAACAGTGAACAGTGAACAGTGAACAGTGAACAGTCAACCGTCGCCCTAAGCGATCGCTATCTCGCCTTAATTGATGAAATTGTGGAATCCACCCTCAAGGGCAAAATTAGCTCTGTAGAGATGGTGTACCAAATGCTGCAAAAAAATCTCCTTTGCGGCACAGGAGAAGTATTTGAATTAGTGTTAAGCAATCGTCTCGGTAGCATTCAAAGCCAAGTGGATCATGAAATAGATGAACTGAAGAAATCCAAGGCTAACCGTCAATTGAGAGCGATTAAAACAATTCAAAGTCAATGGCTGCGATATTCCCAGCAAAATAAAGCCACAGAAACCATTGCCTCGGCAGTTAAAGAAATTACTACAGCTTCTCCAGATGAACGTCTGAGCATATTTTTACGTGTTATTGACCCAAATCAAAATCAAACACTGAATATCCCACAACTACAGCAATTAGCTAAAGCTTTACAACAATTTTCTCAAGTAAATGCTGATTTACAGCAAATATCCCAAGGAATTACCCGTGGTTTAGCCAGTTGGCAAGGATTGCAAGACCACTTGGTGAGTTGGTTGTATGAGAAAAATCAGCAGTTGGGTTTTGGTGGCGTTTCGGGAGAAAGGGGCCCTTGGGCAACTTGGGCAAAGCAAGTTAAAAGCGATATACCCCAAGGGCTGTTTCGGACTTTAGCAATGGAACAATCAGCAATTGAATTTGCCCAAAAGCAAAGCAGTCTTAGCCTCAGTGACTGGGTAGAATTAGCAATGATTTTACAGTACCTACAACGAGGTTTAGTGAACTGGTTCGACCAACAAGCTTACAACATCCAAGCCGGGTCAAAGTTGTCAATCTCTACTTTCTTGACTTTTGCAGTGATTTGGAGTCAGCTAGCAAAAGGTTTTCATCCCAGGGCTGTATATACTAATGGCTGTTCCCAAATTATGCTGCAAATTCTCCGCAACTTTTCCCAGCGTCCATATTTTCCTTTGTACGGGGGAATTTTTGCTTCTTTTGCCGGCAATTCCTTACGGGATGCTCTTGATTATCTCGATGAACCACTACGACGAGTAGAGGGAACCCAAGAAAAAGCTAGAATTTTGACCATTTTAGGTTATTCACAAAGAGCTTTAGGACAATATCAACGTTCTATTGAGTTTCATCAACAAGCCTTGGACATAGCTAGAAACGCAGGGGATTGCCCCTGTGAAATTGCTAATCTCAACCACCTAAGCCGTACTTACGTACAAGAAAAAAATTATACTGAAGCGATTAACTACAGTCAACGGGCATTGATGCTCAGTCGCCAATCCGGGGAGCGAATAGCAGAAGCCAATGCACTGGTAAATTTAGGTTACAGCGAAGTTATGCAGGCGCAAAAGCTGGAACAACTAGAAACAGAGATCTACGAAACAGCTATTAATTATTTGGAACAAGGGTTAAAATTATCAGAACAATTAGGAGATATACAAAGTCAAGCTTTGTGTTTGAGTAGCCTAGGTGTTGCCTATCTGGTTATAGGTGAATCACAAGCCGCAATTCCCTATTTAGAAAATGGTTTTAAAACTGCCCAGGTTGCCGGGGATTTATATCTCCAAGGAAGAAACTTAGCTTATTTATCCGCAGCTTATTATAATTTGCAGAACTCAGACAAAGCTATTTATACTGGCAGTTTAGGAATGTATCTGCTAGAGCAAATTTCTTCTAATGAATGGCGACAACCAGCAGGATTACTAACAATTTTACAAGGACAAATAGGGGCAGAAGCTTTCCAAACTTTATTAAACCAACATCGTCATAAAATCATGGCAATTATTGGTGTAGATGGATATGATTACATTCCTCAATTGTTGGCAAAATATCAAGAAGATATGTAGTTTCAGTGAGATTTTACAGCTTAGACCCCTGTTTTACTAAGGGTGGGATCAAGGAAGGACGTTCGGCTACTGGAACTTTTGCCTCTTGAAAAGCAGCTAATTTACTTTGTGCTGTGCCAAAATTAGGAGGACGTCCAATCACCGTAGCTAAAGTCCCACTTTGTCGCCAATTTTTGGCTGTTGGTGCGTGTCTACCTGCAATGTAGGCAATCACTGGTTTATCAATTGCTTCAGTAATATAGCGCGCTGCGGCTTCTTCACTGTCACCGCCGGGTTGACCGACTAAAACGATGGCCTCCGTGGTTTCATCTTCATCAAGAATTTGTAGCCATTGCAAAAATGATGAACCAACGATGGCATCACTACCAATACTGACACTAATTGATTGCCCCAAACCGGCTTTAGTTAATTCCCAAGCAACTTCATAAGTCAGGGTGCTGCTACGACTGACAATTCCCACCCGGCCAGGTTTGTACAATTCGCTGGGCTGAGTACCCAAAAGAATCTTACCGGGGACAATAATACCCGGACTGTTAGGGCCTACTATCAAGGTCTCAACCGCTTCAGTTTTACGAAGTAATTTCACCATATCCAAGGGTGGCACACCGCCAGAGATAATGATAATTTGGCTAATATCAGATGCGATGGCTTCTAACGCTGCATCTAAAACTTGGTATGGATGTACACAAATAATGGTTGTGTCAATTGCTCCAAACCTCGCCACTACTTCTTGAACCAAATCAAATATCGGCAAATTGTAGAGTTGCTGTCCACCACATCCGGGATTGACACCAGCAACCAAATTTGTACCATAAGCTTTCATTTGAGCAATATGAGTTGCTGTGATGAATTCAGAAAAGCCTTGGATTAATACTTTGCTATGTGGTGTTAAGTTCATATAACTTTCTGGTAGTTTTGGCAATTATCTGTGGTTAATTAATTCATCTTCTGAAAGGGAGACCCTTGGGGAAGGTTTGTGTGTTGTTACCGGGGGTAGCCAAAGTTCTCTTAAATTTTTTTGTCAGCAGTTGGCTTGGCTAGACGAACAGCTGCTGCTACTGCCTCGTCTAAATTTTCTACTACTATCAGAGCATTAGGTTGAGTGTTTAACCTAGCTAAAATATGCTGAGCAACATTGAACTCAGAACCAGCAATTCGGACAACCAAGGCCGGAGAATGAGATTCAATGGCGGTTTTGCTGCTAGATTTCACAATTCCTGATTTGATTTCGCCTTTGTTATGTTGTACAAAATTACTGATAATTTCAGCTACTTCCTGAGCTTGAGGTACACTACCCAGGAGGTTAAGTAGTATCACTTGAATACTTTTGTCAGCAGCTAAAATGTTCAACCCCTTCGCTAAACGATAGCAAAAGGTAGTAGGCGAAACATCGGTGAGAAAAGCATGACGGAGATTCAAACAACTACCAGCTTTACCACCAGCATCGGTGACTAAATCCAACGTAGCCATCATTGAACCAGTACCATTGCCCAAAATACCGATTTTACCCTGGAACTCTAAACCATCCCAATCCTGGAACTGAGGGTTGGTTGAACCTCTGCTATTACGGTTAGCTATTTTTACTGCTATTTCTGTTAGGTCTGGATGGCGTCCAATTGCCCTTTCGTTGATACTCACCTTACCATTGAGAGCCATCACTTCACCTGAAGTATTCACCGCCAAGGGATTAATTTCCACCAAGTCTAAATCTTTTTGCACAAATAAATTGTACATCTTCTCGACAACGGAGCTAACAGATTGCATTAATCTACCTTGCAGACCCATTTTTAACGCCAGTCGCCGTGCATAAAAAGGAGAAAATTCTTGTTTAACTACAATATGCTGCATTTTTTCCCCTGGGGATTCCCAATCAATATCGGGTTCTGTACAGCCTAAAAGTACTGGTCGGGAAACAGCAGTGTCCAAAACTACAGCTAGATAAAACTCTTTTTCACCAATATATTTCGATTCCGCCAGTAAAACTTCCGGCAATTCTCCCCAGATTGGCAAATTGAAAAGTGTTTGTGCCGCAGCAGTGGCATCAATTGTTGTTTCTACAAACCTGACTCCACCAGCTTTCGTTCTTTGGCCTGGGTACACCTGGGACTTTAGTACAATTGGATAGCGAATTTGTAAGCGTTTTAAATCCGTAGGATGGTCAATTCGTTGGGAAGGCAATACGGGAATGCCTATTGTCCTAAACCATTCTTTAACTTGGTATTCCAATAAATCCATTTACTTGCACCCTGTATTTACACTTCTAAAAGCATTTCTTTGGTGCTATTTTTAACTTTTTGTAGCACTAGAATTACACAATTTAGCTGTGTTCATACATAAATAACTTATTTATTATGTATTGATTCTATCGGATTTGGTAAACAATGCCAATCAGTTTCTCCTATCAAAACATGATTAAGTAATTAATATTATGATGAGTGAAATTGTCACCATATAATAAAAGCAGTATTAATGTCAAAAAAATCTAATGTTCACCAATATTTTTTACTAGTAATAGAAAATTGTTGACACCAGCAAAACCTATGTTAGCGTAACTGATATATGCTTAAACAACATTAATAATCTAAACCAGCGTATAAACCGAAGACACAAACAAAAATAAAAGACCATAAATATAATAAATACTGAAAAAAATCCTGGCAGAAGAGAAGTAGACATACTCAACCCCAGTTTGTTTAAGTAATTTTACTTACTTATAAACCTAACAACTAGTTATTAACAATATTTTGAGGTATTATTGCTGGAATGGCAACAGGTACATGTACATAAATAATCACCGATGTCTAAGTAGATGCTTTGTCCTGGTCACCCTTGAGGAATTTAGGGGGATGGACCTAGGAGTGAGGGATTTTAACTGTGTGGTAATTTGTACCTATAACTAGACAAAATATAGTTTTGACAACTCTTACAACTACTGTATAGATTTGGGTAGGTTTTACAGAAAAGTGTTTTTTTGAATTATGGAGGATTGTTATGAGCTTGTGAAGACTTTCAATTGTCAATAATCACCAAGATTGAAAATTTTGATAAAAAGTCACAAGTAAAAGTTTGTGTGTGGTTGTCACCGAGAAAAAAATGCATATCTGAATATATATGACTATATTTTTCTTATTTAAACCCAACACAATATCCATGGCTGCCCTCGGCGCAATCACACCACTAGAGGCTATACCCTCTGACATCGTAATTGTAACTCTGTGTTGCTGTGGCTAAAAAGACTGAAACTATGAAAATAGGAGCTAGATTAATATATTAGATTAATATATCAGATTAATATACAAACTATGTCTGAACTGCCCAACAGTCTTGAAGAAGCCATCGCTCAATCTCGCATAGCTACCCAAGCAGCCCTTGCAGATGGCTACACTCGCTTACAAGTTGATTTTCTGTTTCCAGAACTCAAACTTATGCCCGTGGCGGCGCAATTTTTACCTTTGTTTGCGGAATATGATTCTCGCCTGAAAGTTTTCTTTGCTGATGCGGGTGCTGCGGCCTTAGCTAACCGTGATTGGGCAGATACACCATTTAAAATTTTAGATATTGGCACAGGTAGGGCATTCAAGTCGAAAATTGAAACCGAGGATGAAATTTTCTTATTTATTGCCCCGACTTCTGTGGAAGTTCCCCAATTGGAAAAGCTGTGTGAAGATATAGGCCATCGCCCTTTTGTGATGTTAAATCCGCGCCTAGAAGATTCCGGTGTGGTCGGTATTGGTTATGCAGCTAGGCAAACTCGCCAGCGTTTCATTAGTACCATTGAATCTTGTTACTACCTGCGTCCTGTGGATGATACAACTGCTGTATTTCGCTGCTATCCGGGATTATGGGAAGTATGGGTAGAAACAAATGGGGAGTACCAAAAAGTTGCTGAATTATCAAAAAAACCTTCAGGTGATGAATTAGATTTAATTCTCATGGAAGGACAACCACAAACAACCACAAATGCTGCACCTGTCAAAAAGCCGAGTGTATTTAAGAGTTTGCAAAGGTTTTTCAAGGCCCTGAGTAGCTAATTTGTACACCGCCGGAATCAACCACAGATGAACACGTAAATAATATGGGAGGTTGGTAGCCCCGTGTTTTTAAACCGGGGTGAAAAACCGACTCAAGCAGATTTATCTGCATTCAATGTCTATCATGATGTGGATCGTTAATATAATCCATTACTTTAGATGTGCTAACTTTACCAGAAGTATCAAAAAAGTAACTCCTAGTCCACAAAGACGGCAGCCTCTTT
>NZ_JANQDJ010000018.1:0-80023 GCF_029891685.1 Umezakia ovalisporum Ak1311
CATAAAGACGGCTGTTCAAAACTGGATAATCATTTTTTGGCAACGGTCTGAGGATGTCTTTGACAATCTTGGGAAATGAATTTATAATCATTATCAATTATTTTTTTTAATCCTTCGCCCAGAATTTACCATATTTTGGGCAATTTTTATCACCTCTTTCTTAACATTCAACACTTGTGTGAAAAAATGTATGGGAATTGGAATTTTTTGACCTTTTGGGTAGTTATAGGAATGGCAACCATGATCATTTTATTTTTACGAAGACACTGGCTAGAACGGCAAGTGAGAAAAGCTCACCAAAATACACAACAAAAATCAAGCTAACCAATGTTTAATTAATTTCATATTTATGCCGATTATTTACCACTAATAGTTATTAAATTTTTATAAAAAAATACAAATTAACATGACAACAAAAGTAGGCTTAGTAGTTGCTATATTTTCCACACTTCTCGGAGTTAGTAGTATCCCATTATTCTTAAATAATTCCACAAATAAATCATTTATAGACAATGAAGAAACACGCACCTTTAATACTCAGTCTGTGTGGGTTTATTCAGTTGCAATTAGTCCTGATGGACAAACACTTGTGACTGGAAATTATAATAAAAGTATCAAGGTTTGGAATTTTAACACTGGTAAGTTGATTCATAGACTCCAGGGACATGGCAACTCTGTAGCATCCGTTGCAATTAGCCCCGATGGCCAAACTTTAGCTAGTGGTAGTTGAGATCATCAAGTCAAGTTGTGGGATTTAAAAACAGGTAAACTTATCCGCACTTTATCTGGACATTCCGATGATGTCAAACAAGTGACATTTAGCCCCGATGGTAAAACCGTTGCTAGTGGTGGTTGGGACAAAAAGGTGAAATTATGGAATGTTGAGACTGGTGAACTATTACAGGCTTTCAGTCTATCACAACCAGTGAGAACCGTAGCTATTAGCCCCCATGGTCAGACTCTTGCTAGCGGTGATCAAGATGGCAGAATCATGCTGTGGGACATAAGTACGGGTAAATTAAGAACAGCTTTAGCCGCTCATAACCAACCGATTTGGTCTATAGCTTTTAGTCCCGATGGACAGACTCTAGCCAGTGGTAGTTCTGACCGGAGGATTAAATTATGGAATTTGACGAATGGGCAGTTGCACTATGTCATCAAAGGCCATGATAGAGTAATTTATTCTGTAGCTTTCAGTCCCAAGGGAAAAATTTTAGCTAGCGGTAGTTATGACCGAAGAATTAAGTTGTGGAATACACAGACAGGAGAGTTAATTGATGATCTCAAGGGTCATAACAAGGCTGTTTCGTCTGTAGCTTTTAGTCCCCTTCTTACAACCTCCCCGGAGGGGTTTAAATACACTCTAGCTAGTGGTAGTTATGATGAAACTGTTAAGGTTTGGCATATTTTTGCACAATAGTTTATGGTAGCATTGAAGTCATTATCTGGTTTTACCTCCATTTTACGAACTACTTCAACATACTGCTTTGTTTGACATTTTTTGCAGATGTGGGAAATTATATATTTTTTTGAGGTAATTTCATGAACCCTTGTTTTTTAGCTTAATCTGATGATTTCACATACCCCGTGTACAATAATTGATGGGTATATTTGGGGATTTATTTAATAAATATTTATAACGCCTTACTTTCCTGCAAAAATTCAAGAATAGCTGCATTGACCATCTGAGAAGAGCCACTTGAAGCATCATGACAGCAGTTATCTAGAATTTTTAACTGGGATGAAGGAATGCGTTGATGTAACTTTTCTCCCTGACTTAAGGGGAACCAACTATCTTTATCTCCCCACATAATAAGTGTGGGACATTTAATAGTATCTAAATTATTTTGAATATTACTGAGGATATTGGGTTTATTGAGTTGCCAATTCTCTATTTCCTGTGCTGCTATTTGTAACTCTTCAGCGACTTTGACAATAGTCCCCGGAAGTTCAATAAATGGATAAGTTATCCAATACACATCTTCCTCTGTCAAAATTGATGGATCGAACAGCACCCCGCGCCTTTCTATCGCCATAATTTCTCTGACCAAAGGTGCAAATAAATGTGCTAGACGCCAAGCATCAATAGTTTGTAATACTGCTAATGGAGTTTTAGCCAGTATCCACATAGCCCAATGGGGTAGACGTTCAGTAAAAATAGGAACATTTATAACTATTAAACGCGCTATCAATTGGGGATTGTGTTCAGCTAAGGCTAGGGCTACTAAACCCCCCAAAGATTCTGCGACAATTACAGCAGGTTCATTACATAATACCTCAAGAACTCGTTCTAGCTCAATAACTTGGTGCCCACTTTTTTCCCTACGCAACCCAGGTTTTTCCGAAAAACCATACCCTTTGGCATCAAAGCAAATTACCCGAAAATATTTAGATAACGGAGCGATACTGTGCCGCCAATTGTAACTCCAGCTACCCATACCATGTAAGAAAACTAAGGGCTTACCCGTCCCTATTTCACCATAAGCAATTTGTACAGGATATCCATGTGCATCAGTAATAATTAGACTTTGCCTTCCCTGAGGAAACGTAGCCTGCCACCAATCCTTCATTCTGTGATTCATTTCGTTTAAAGCATTTTAATTATTATCACGAGAATGCTATTAAGACAATGGCAAATTTATCATGTAGCTTTTTTGACGTTTTTTATGAGTAATATTACTTGAGTAGCAATTGACTTTGAAGTTTATGGTTTTGTTCTCGATGCTAACTGGAAATGTTGTTCTAATAGTTCTATATTATACTTATTAGCTGTCCAAGCGCAATCAAATAAGTCTCCGATGACTGGGATAGTGCCTATTAAGCCATCAATGACCACGTTCAAGACCATTCTGATCAAAGTAATTTTAGGCATACCCGACCGGGCTGCTTCTAAGACGATGTAGCTAGCAAGGATCATTCCCAAAACATCGCCACCAACTGGTATAAATCCCACAAGGGGATCTAAACCAATGTGAATTGGTGTTCCAGGAACAGTGAAAAATTTATCCAGGATGCGACTCATCTGACGCAGACGTTTCAATCTGAGTGCTTGATGGTGAGAATCTAGATCATAAACCTTTGAATAGAAATCAGGCATAAAGGCGACCGCTTATTTCAGGTTAAAGAGTGAAATTAAACTAAATACAGCTTGAACTTTGGATTTATGGTAAGATTTTGAAATATAAATTGAAAAATAATCATCTCATTACCAACAACTGGATTACGCGCTATCAGCCTGTCTTGGGAGTCAACAATTTCTAGATGAGTAAAATCCAGTTCTCGAGCCCGTTGTAATATTTCTGTAGCTAGTTGCTTTTGTTCGGATTCTGGCAAAGTGTACCAATCATCATTAATTTTGAGAGTTAAATTACTGGTGCGGAAGTTAGCTTGTATTGACCCTATTAAACCAGAAGCAAAGCGATCGCTAATTTCGGCTACTTGATTTTCAATAGCTGCAATTAATGCTTCTTCTGGTGTCAATTTTAAAATGGGAGTTGGTTCTGGAATTGGTTCTGGGGTTGTTAACTCTGGTGCAATAGTTATTTTAGGTGTTGGTGGTGAAACTTCCTCAACTGGGGTAACTGTAGCTATCTCAGTAGGTTTTTCCGTGAAAATAGTTGCAGTTGACCAAACTATCGCCAGAATAATTACGGCTAAAATTCCCGTTAAAACTATGTCAGATAAGTTGTTAGATACATTTGATGGTAAAAATAACCGGACTTGTCTTAAAAATCTATTCCATTGTCTTTCGAGATGTTGCCAAAAAGTAAGTGTTCCTTCAGTAACTGGTGGCGGTGAAGTCTCAAGTTGCACTACTACCGTGTCTAAAATTCTCATCGTCCCTCTGAGAATTTGGATGATTTTAAGTTTCCAAGTCGGTAGTTGGCGGGATTCATTGACTTGTTCATCAGGTAACTGTGGCTGATTTGGTTTGGGTACGGGGGACGAAGAAGGTTGTGAATTTTGATTGTCTTGTGACATGGAACTTTTAATCAAAGCAGCAATTCAAAGACAAATAACTGGCATTCTTAGCGCTTTTACTTATTTTTCTTTTAATGTATCACCAAAAAAGTGCTGTTAGCTGAACGGATAGTTAGCCTGTGCTGAGGAGAAAAAAGAGATAATCAACAACCTACATAGGATTTGGACTCAGCACTTCTGAGTTTATGGATTCTTCAGCTAAACTGACTAGATATTGAGTTTGGTAAGTTTATGAACCTAAAACGTCGTCAATTCTTATTTGTAGGTGGTCTTGGCACCATTGGCACAGGACTTCTGGGCTGGAAGCTAGCTGATCAAAATCGCCAAACTGCTAATATTGCAGATTCAGCAGTCATAGCTGCCACCCCACCTAAAAAGGACTTGCTATTGCGTTTTACCTCTGTTGCAGATACGGGGACTGGCGCTCAAGGTCAATATGCTGTGGCTAGGGCGATGAATTATTATCACGGGCACAATCCTTATAATTTAGTAATTTTAGCTGGAGACAACATTTATAATGATGGCGAAATTGAAAAAATCGGTGTAGTTTTTGAGCGTCCTTACGAAGAACTATTAACTCAAGGTGTAAAATTTCATGCTTGTTTAGGTAATCACGATATTCGCACCCAAAACGGTGACCCACAAATCAAATATCCCGGTTTTAATATGAAGGGACGTTATTACACATTTCGCCGTGATGCTGTGCAATTTTTTGCCTTAGACACTAACCGTAATGCCGATTGGGAAAATCAAGTAGTTTGGTTAGAGCAAGAATTAAGCCGCAGTGATGCACCTTGGAAAGTAGTATTTGGGCATAATCCATTTTACTCGTCGGGTCACTATGGGGTTAATCAAACATTAATTAAACGCTTCACGCCTCTATTTAAAAAATACCATGTGCAACTTTACATTAATGGTCATGACCACCATTATGAGCGTACTCGTGCCATTGATGGCACAACTTATCTAACTACTGGTAGTGGTGCAGGTGTTCGTCCTGTAGGTAGTTCTCAGTGGACGGAACATTCTGCTGAAACCTTGGCTTTTGCTAGCTATGATGTCTATCCAGACAGAATTGAGGTCAGTGCTATGGGTACTGATAAACGTATTTTTGATCGGGGTGTGATTAATAGAACTTACGCCTTAATAATATGACCGTTTGACAAAACCTACCAAATTCTACTAGTCTAGAAACCTGTAATAGCTTTTGTCTTTATAAGAAAATAGGTTGAAAACCCATTGCCATCTCCATTAGTCCACCCTCTGCAATTGGGTTATGTTGGGGTCAATAATCTTCCGCCCTAAACTGGGAAATTTAATTGCTACAGACAATTTGTTTCCATTGTCAAAAACGTGGGTAATTTCACCAATGCCAAAGGCTTTATGTAAGACGCGATCGCCTACTTGCCAATTTTGCGGTGTATGGGGCTTAGTCCTAGTTTTAGCAACAGTTTTGCTATGGGTTTGACGGCGCTGATTTCCTGTGGTTAATAATTCTTCTGGTAATTCGTTGAAAAACTGCGATCGCATAGCCGGTTCCCGAGAACCATATAAGCGGCGTTCACGAGCGTGTGATAAATATAACAATTCTTGAGCGCGAGTAATGCCGACATAACACAGGCGGCGTTCTTCTTCTAAAGCTGCGGGGTCGTTGATGGAACGGTAATTGGGAAATAGGCCCTGTTCCAAACCTACTAAAAACACCACCGGAAACTCTAGACCCTTAGAAGAGTGCAAAGTCATTAACGATACTGCTTTTTGCCCTTCTTTTAAATTATCTAAATCAGAGTTAAGGGCGCTACCTTGCAAGAAGGCCGTTAGGGAAACATCCTCACTTTCTTCTTGAAATTGAAGTACAGCGTTGTAAAGTTCCTGGACATTTTCAATTCTATCTTTAGCTTCATCTGTGCCTTGACTGTGCAAGTCTTGAATATAACCAGACTCATCCAGGAGTTCTTGCAAAAGTTGAGACACTGAAACCGTTGCTGCTTTTTCTTTGCAGTTGGTAATCATTTTAGCAAAGTTATTCACAGCTTTAGAACACCGTCCAGCTAATGTATTAACTGATGTTTCATCACTCAGAATTTCCCACAGGGTTATTCCTAATTCCTGGGAGGCGTTAGCTAAGTTTTCAATGGTGGCTTTACCAATACCACGGCGGGGAGTATTGATGACCCGCAGTAAACTGACTGTATCCGCAGAGTTGGCGATCACTCTGAGATAAGCTAAAACATCTTTAATTTCTTTGCGATCATAAAACTTCATTCCTCCCACTACTGTGTAAGGAATTTGATTCCTGACTAAAAATTCTTCAAAAGGTCGTGATTGGGCGTTAGTACGATAAAGGATGGCAAAACTACCCCAGTTTAACTCAGGATTTTGTTGTTCTAAACAGCTAATTTGACCAATAACAAACTCAGCTTCTTCAATTTCATTATCTGCTTTGTGACAATAAATCAGATCACCGGTTCCCCGGGTAGGTTTGAGGACTTTATCAATGCGTTGAGTATTATTTTCAATTAGTTCATTAGCGGCTTGTAGAATATTTTCACGGGAGCGGTAATTTTCCTCCAGTTTTACCATTGAGCGGGTATCGTCATCAGCTAAACCATCGCCAAAGTCTTGCTGAAATTCCAATAATATGGTGAAGTCAGCCATTCTGAAACTATAAATAGATTGATCTGCATCACCCACCACAAACACTGAGCGATTTTGCCATTCCCAGGCACTCTTGCTTTCTTCGCCATTAGTTACCAACAAGCGAATCAAATCATACTGAGTACGGTTAGTGTCTTGATATTCATCTACAAGGATATGGGCAAACTTGCGATGCCAGTAGCTTAATACCTGTTCGTTTTGCTGAAACAATCTTGTAGGTACTAAGATTAAATCATCAAAGTCGAGGGCGTTATTTTCTGCTAATTTAGCTTGATAACAATTATAAACGTCCGCTATCACCCTGCCCCGATAGTTAGGCTGTTCGCACTCGAACTCTGCTGGGGAAAAACCTTGGTTTTTAGCGTTACTGATAGCGTAGCGTACAGAACGAGGGTCAAACTTTTTATCGTCTAACTTTAGCTGTTTAGTAACAATTTCTTTTATCAGACCTTGTACATCGGATTCATCAAAAATCGAGAAATTGCGAGTCCAACCTCTGGCTTTTTCGTCTTGGTATTTGTCGATATCAAAACGGAGAATGCGAGAAAATAAACTGTGAAAAGTGCCACACCACAAGTGCTTGACTATATTTTTATACACTTGCGATTGCAATTGCACTTGTTCGTATTCTGTCAACAAATCAAATTTTTGGCCATGTTGTTTCATTGCCAAATCTTCAGCAAATAGCTTTTGAATACGTTCCTTCATCTCCCGTGCGGCTTTGTTCGTGAAGGTAACCGCCAGGATATTTTCTGGATTAACACGGTATTTGAGAATCAGGTTAGCAATACGATAAGTGAGCGCTCGTGTTTTACCAGAACCTGCGCCAGCAACAACTAACAATGGGCCGCAGTAATGTTCAACGGCTTGACGTTGGCTGGGGTTAAGATGGCTGAGAAAGTCAATAGTTGCTGTCATCTACAAGTCTCCGGGAGTCTGGAAAGCGTGTACCTTGAGGTCACGGAGGAAACACGACACGGGAAGTTTTTTTGTAGTTCACACCACTTAGTGGTTAGGGGGTCATACCCGCACCGTGGTGGCTAGAGCATATTTAAATTCCGTCAATGTCAATGTGCGCCGATATAATTCTACCCACGGGCTACTAATCTTGCATAGTCACTGGCAGGTGAACAGTGAAAGTAGATCCCAGCCCGGGCTGACTTTTGACAAAAACTTCACCACCCATCATTTGGCAAAAGTGGCGGCTAATTGCCAAACCTAGTCCAGTACCACCATATCTTTTTGTGGTTGATGTATCGCCCTGTGTAAAAGGTTTAAATAATTGTTGCTGCTGACTATGTGACATCCCAATACCCGTATCAGTCACGCTGAAAGTTATCACCCCAAAAGGGGCATTTTCTAGTGAGTTTGTTTTTTCTTTCTTGACTGTTAAGGTTATCTTGCCATTGGTGGTAAACTTAGCTGCATTGCTGAGTAAGTTTAATAACACTTGCCGCATTCGAGTTTGATCTGCGTACATTGTGCCTAGTTGCTGATCACAATATACTTCTAGGACATTATTATTTTTGTCTATAGCGGATTTGACTGTGAGAACAACATTATTGATCAGCATTGCAATCTCAAATGTCTCTGGGTAAAGAGTCATTTTTCCCGCTTCAATTTTTGATAAGTCGAGAATATCATTAATCAGTTCCAGCAGGTGCCTACCAGCAGAGTTAATTGTTTCTAAGTCTGTGATAAAGTCTACTGATAAATCTAAATCCGTAGCATCGTCTTGTAGCAGTTGACTTAAACCAATAACAGCATTTAATGGAGTGCGTAATTCGTGGCTAACGTTGGCTAAAAATATGCTTTTGGCTTTACTAGCAGCTTCTGCTAATTCTTTAGCTTGCTCTAGTTCTTTTGTGCGCTCAGATACACGTTCAATTAATCGATTCAGAGATTTAGCTAATAAACCAATTTCATCTTCAGTGGTAACAGGGGCGCGTAAATCAAAATTAGATTTTCTCGCTACTTGTTCAGCCACCTGAGTTACAGTGATGACCGGTTCAGCGATGGCGCGGCTGGTACGCCAAGCGACAATGGCAGCTATGGCCACTGATACCAGCATACTCATGATGACAATCAATCTCTCAACCTTTTTGGCTTGCTCTAGATCTTTTTCCTTTTCTTTTTCTTGATGTTCGGCAATTTTGAGGATATTGCTTAATCTTTGGGAGAGTTGATCGAGTTGCATGGCTGTTTCACCACGCATAATTTTTAGTAATTGCTCTCGTACCAGGGCAGTTTCTTGTGGCTGTAGTTGCTGAGGGTTAATTTTCTCTAAAACAGTCTCTATCTCGTCAACGTATAATTTTAGACTAACGGTATAATCCTGCAATAAAGCTTGTAAGTTAGCACTTTTTGCAGCTAATCTACCAGGCTTTTTGTCTATATATTTGCTAATGTCTTGCTGTAAACTTTTAGCTGTGGTAATACTCTGAAAAAATTTCTTTTTTTTATTTGGTAATCGTTGTGAATTTTCTAATACTGCAACTAAATTAGAGCTATATAATTGCGCTTCTAATACTGCATCTTTATAATTTGTCAGTAGTTGTCTTTGCTCTTGGGCTTGATTAAATTGCCTGATTTCTCTGCCTCGGTAGTAATTGGCAATTACTAACCCAGTAAGTGACCCGAAAAAGCCAATTCCAATAGCGACAAAATAACCATAGCCAATTTTTTGATGTATGCGCCAAGAGGTAGCTTTGAGTTTCCCACGGGAAGGAAATTCTATAGTCGGGAGTTCATTTTTTGAAGGCTCTTCGTCTGCTGCCACTTTTTTGGTTTCTGAACTGCTGTCAACAGGAATCGGTTTTTGAGTTGGCATCCCTCAAACCTCCTTAACCTCCCATAAATATGACCGCATCAGTTTTGTTTGTACGATCACATTCATTGATAATTAGCATTGAACACCATCTTTTCTGAGAGAAAGCTCAAAGAGTTGCTGACTAGATAATTTTCATGAATATATTAGTATTTGATTGCTTTTGATAAAAATGTTTACAAAAACACTCAATATAAGTGAAATAACCTCTGAGTAGTCAAACTTAGTTACCACTTAATGTCCTAGCACTCAGTTAATTGCGACAATAGTCCGCCCACCGAGGATATACTACTCTATCTTACTCTAAGCCTCAGAAATCAACACATAGGCTTTATTCTCCCATAGTTTTTCACTTTTTTGACGGTTTTGACTAGACAGTAGAACACAGATTCAGGGGCAAGAAGATCACTATCGTTTCTTACCTTGCCCCTTCTACTTAACTTTTCCTAAGCTATCGCTGCTGAAAGCGACTCTGTTACTAGTTGCTTCAACAATTCAGCTTTATCAGTACGTTCCCAGGGCAGATCTAAATCATTCCGCCCAAAGTGTCCGTAAGCTGCGATGTCCTGATAAAAACGTCCGCCTCGTTCACTTGGTAAGTTACGTAAATTGAAAGCATGAATAATCCCTGCTGGACGTAGTTCAAATTGCTCTAGGACTAATTCCAGCAAAATTTGATCATCTACTTTGCCAGTGCCAAAAGTGTCTAGAAAAATGCTCACTGGTCGTGCTACACCAATGGCATAACTTAGCTGTACTTCACACTTTTGAGCCAACCCAGCAGCCACAATATTTTTAGCTACATAGCGGGCAGCATAAGCAGCAGAACGGTCTACCTTCGTGGGGTCTTTGCCAGAAAAAGCGCCGCCGCCATGTCGGGAATAGCCACCGTAAGTATCAACAATAATTTTCCGTCCTGTCAGACCAGAATCTCCTTGAGGTCCACCAATGACAAACTTGCCAGTGGGGTTGACCAAGAAACGTGTTTCTTCACTCGGCTTAATGTCAATGTCACTGAAAATTGGTTCAACTACTGTTGACCAGAGGTCTTGTTTAATTTGGGCTTGTATTGCTGCCTCATCAGTGATTTCGCCAATTCTTTCTGTGTGCTGAGTGGAAATCAGAATAGTATCAATACTTACCGGATATCCGTCTTCGTAGGCCACAGTTACTTGTGTTTTGCCGTCAGGTCGCAGGTATGGCAATTTACCTGTTTTGCGAACTACTGCCAAGCGGCGAGCTAGGCGATGAGCAAGACTGATGGGTAAGGGCATCAATTCTGGTGTTTCGTTGCAAGCAAAACCAAACATTATACCTTGGTCACCTGCGCCCACAGCATCGAATGCTTCATCACTATTCTGCTGACGTGTTTCTTGGGCGGTATTAACACCTTGGGCTATATCGGGTGATTGTTCATCTAAAGCTATGAGAACACTCGCGCTTCCTGCAGAAAAACCATTAACCGCGTCTATGTAGCCTATTTCGGCTATTTTTTGCCGGGCAATGTTGACATAATTGACATTAGCTTTACTGGTTATTTCGCCAGTAATAAGTACCAAACCAGTATTAACTACTACCTCAGCAGCTACACGACTGTTAGGATCCTCAGTGAGTAAACTGTCTAAAATTGTATCAGAAATCTGATCGCAAATCTTATCTGGGTGACCTTCGGTAACTGATTCGGAGGTAAATAAATAGCGTTTAGACAAAGAGAATTCCTCCTTTGCAAAGATTTCTGCTGAGTAAATTTTGGTTATTTATTTAGTTCAGCAAGTAATGTATGAAATCATAACAAGATTTACGCACTCAGTAGTTACTATTTGATTTATTTTTTCAAACTTAGACAATAGAATAAGATTTAATTACTGATAAGTAGGCGGGGGTAAATAAAGTTAACTTTTCTTCGTCCATTATCTCCTATGGGAGAGAGTCGTCATTTCTATTTTGCTATTCCTATGAATTTTAGTCTCGTTTACCTTTCGTAACGCTGAAGTGTTTATTTGAACATAAAAAAAGGGGGAAACCGAGAAGTACCCCCCAAAATCGTAACGCAAGTGATGCTTACTTAAACTTGAACTGCTATTTGCGCTTCTTTTGCTGTCAGCCGTTCATAGGTAGCGCGCATTTTCAAACCTGTTAGCACTTGGAACAACCCAGTTCCATTGTTGGAACCTGGATACTCACGATGTTGAAGTAACAAGTGAGTCATCTCACCTTTATATTTGGTGGATGTGTTGCTCAGATGAGTTTCTATGTAAATAACTTCATCCAAGTTGTCAAATTGACCGTCTACTTCCAGGACTGATACGTAGCGGCCGTAGTAAACATCAGATCCATAGTACAATTGCATACCAGGGTATGAACAAGTTAGTTTGCGTCCGCAGGGAGTCCAGTGAATTGTTGAGCCTTCATCAAATAGGTAAGTTGGCTCAAAGTCTTCCTTGTCTTCACGTTGAAGCATGCGTACCCTTAGCACTTTGCGTTCTGTATCGTTTTTAATCAGGTTGGTGGGAAGTACCTGAAGAACGACATCAGCAAATTCTCTTTGCGGCTCGATGAATTTTTCAAAATCTGGTTTACGAGAATTGATTTGAGCTAAAACATCTTCATAGCGATGTCCCCTTTCAGCCATATCTCGCTGGATTTTCCAGGCAATTTTCACTTCATCACTAATGTCGAAATAGACACTAAAATCCAGTAGTGATCGCACACGTTCATCATATAAAGGGTGCAAACCTTCCACAACTATGATGTGATTTGGCTCCACGCGTTCTGGTGGATCAATGGTACCGGTTTCGTGGTTATAAATCGGCTTATTAATTGCTTGACCTTCCTTAAGGGCTTTGATTTGCTCGTACATGAGGTCAAAATTGTTAGCCCTAGGGTCAAGTGCAGTTATCCCAGTTTCTTTGCGCTGTTTGCGATCTAGAGAATGATAGTCATCTAAGCAGATGACTGTCATGAATTGTTCACCAAATAAATCTATTAAACGACGCAAAAAGGTAGATTTACCGCATCCAGAGTCCCCCGCTACTCCAATCAATACCACGCGTTCCGGCTTAGTTGTCATAAATTTCCTCTAAATACTAAATGTGTCAATCAATATTTTTTCACCAAAACCTCCGCATTGGGGAAGCTCGTGGGTTTAGAAATGAGGGTAAGGTGCGGGTGAGTTTTTTCACCGTTTTCCTTGCAAAGTTGGATAAGCAGAGGAGTAGTACTTAGCCATTTACATGTGTGCCGAAAATCACATTGCTACTCCAGTAATGTTAGTCTAACTAATGATTAGGGTTAGTAATTTCCCAACGATAGTGGTTTAACCCCTGTGAACCTTTTGAATCGTTTGCTTTTAGAGCAGGGAACTTGGCACTTGAGACTAAATTGCTGTTCAGATGAGGACTTTTTCAAGCCGTGGGGTTTCTGAAACAGAGTATTTATAAACCAGGAGTTTACCCCGTTAGTTGATCCTGTGTTTTTGCTATTCAGCAAGGCTATGGAACATCTAAATGGGCAGACAACCAAGTTATGGTCATCTCTCATCCGACTTATACTTAATTCCTTGCTAGTTGGTAAGTATTTAATCCTAGTGGTGTATTTGATTTTAACAGAAGGCGGTATTCCATAACAAGATTTGCTTTCACAAAGAATCTACTGTTTGAGGATTTAGTGATCAATTGAATGTGTACCTTAGAAAGATTGTTAAAAACTGACCAAGCATACCTTCAGACAAAATTGCGGTCCCTGGGTCACACATGTCTCTCTTTGGTGGGTTTTATGATGGGTTGGAATCAATCTCCCAGTACAACAAAATTTACCAGGAGTTATCTGGAAGTATTTAGATAGAGGTTGACAGATGTTTCACATCAAGTGAAACTTATTGTAGGTGTTTCTTGGTTATGACCATAAGTCCCAACCCTGTTGTTTTCAGGCAGAGATGTAAGACTTTTAAGAAGTGTTACCGAAGGGTAGGTCTATATATTAAGAGTCCCATAAACGGAAACTGCCAAGCTATAAGTCATGGAATCTTGCCCGTTGGGTGGGTGGAAACTGTCTCCCTGATAGGAGTAGTAATTCACGAAAAAAAGATTAAATTGACTCAATATTAACATTTTGCCAAAGACTTATCCTTTACCTTAGAAGGTAAACAGGTGTCTTTTTTGCTATCCTTGCACGTCTTTGGTGAGTGAGCCAAGCACGGCATCGCCTTGTGATGCCACTTTCCTGGAGCATCAGTCTTTGGTATCAGAAAATTCGGTACACTAAAACTGGCAAAAGGAAAGAATTTTTTTGAGAAACGGTTAAGTAAAAATCGGAGTGTTAGAACGAATGTACAATCAAGGTGCTGTTGGGGGTGCTGCCAACAATGAATTAGGTAGCCGCGTCTTCGTTTACGAAGTGGTGGGTCTGCGCCAGAACGAAGAAACTGATAAAACTAACTACCCAATTCGTAAAAGTGGCAGTGTGTTCATCAGAGTACCTTACAACCGCATGAATCAAGAAATGCGACGGATCACTCGCCTAGGCGGCAAAATTGTTAGTATCCAATCTGTAAGTGCTCTAGAACAACTTAATGGTACAGCCTCGTATAAGAGTGCTGAAAACAACAAGGAGTCTTTAGTTACATCTGAAACTGCTGCTAACAGTGATGGAAATGGTAAAGCTACACCTGCAGATGCTCATAGTGAAGTCAAAGGCTTTGCTAAACCACCAGCTGAAGAACAGCTTAGAAAGAAGGACAAAAAAGGCAACACCATGACTCAAGCGAAAGCCAAAAAAGACGCTGAAGTTCCTGTTAATATTTACCGTCCTAATGCTCCATTTGTTGGTAAGTGTATATCTAATGAACCATTAGTTAAACAAGACGGTATTGGTATTGTTCAGCACCTCAAGTTCGACCTATCTGGCAGTGATCTGAAATACGTAGAAGGTCAAAGTATCGGCATTATTCCGCCGGGTTTAGATAAGAACGGCAAGCCTGAAAAACTGAGACTGTATTCAATTGCTTCTACCCGTCATGGCGATGATGTGGACGATAAAACAATATCGCTGTGCGTCCGTCAGCTAGAGTACAAACACCCAGAAACAGGGGAAACAGTCTACGGTGTTTGTTCTACTTACCTCACTCAACTGGAACCTGGTGCAGATGTGAAAATCACTGGCCCAGTGGGTAAGGAAATGTTGCTGCCCGAAGATCCAGAAGCGAACATCATTATGATGGCAACTGGAACAGGTATTGCTCCCATGCGGGCTTACCTGTGGCGGATGTTTAAGGATGCAGAAAGAGCCACTAACCCAGATTATCAGTTTAAGGGATTCTCTTGGCTGATATTTGGTGTGCCCACAACTCCGAACATCTTATATAAGGAAGAACTGGAAGAAATACAGCAAAAGTATCCTGATAACTTCCGCCTCACCTGTGCCATCAGTCGGGAACAGAAAAATCCCCAAGGAGGCAGAATGTATATCCAAGACCGTGTAGCAGAACATGCGGATGAACTGTGGGGGTTGATTAAAGACGAAAAAACTCACACTTACATCTGCGGTTTGCGTGGTATGGAAGGTGGCATTGATGAAGCTTTGTCTGCTGCTGCAGCTAAGGAAGGAATAGTGTGGAGCGACTACCAGAAGGAACTCAAAAAAGCTCATCGCTGGCACGTAGAAACTTACTAAGTTATTCCATAGTTTTAGTTGTTTAACTGAAGTGATTAACAAAGTATAAACATTAGGGTGAGTGAACAACTCGCCCTATAATTTTTTTGACCTTCTCTTCACCTCTGGTCATGAAATTCACAACGAGATGGCACTGCCAATTTTGCACATCTCGTCCGATCCGATAATAATGCTAGGATAGTTGTAAAAGTCAGGGTAATTAAACTTTATAAAACCCTATGCTGCCTAACGGCAATCTGATAGCTTGCGTGGCGTAGCCACACCTTGACAATTAAATCATCTTTATGAACAGCTGAGAACAGAGTTCTAAGTGTTTGATTCACCTACAGGAATTAATTCCTGTAGCTATACCAACAAAGCCGTGATTAGCAGGCTAATGAGTATAAAGAAGGAAGCACTCAGCACTCAGGACTCAGCACTCAGAAATTAGGGTGCAAAATTTGTGGGAGTGAAACTAGGAATATTAGGTTTAGGCACTGTCGGCACAGGTACAGTCCAATTGTTGCAAGATATGGTGGGACGTAACCCGTTATTGCAGGAAATAGAAATATATCGCGTGGGAGTACGATCACTTGACAAAATCCGTAATGTAGAATTACCTGCACAGGTATTAACAACAGATTTAGCAGCCATTGTCAACGATCCAGCAGTGGATATAGTGGTTGAGCTGATGGGTGGACTGGAACCAGCGCGATCGCTGATTCTCAAAGCTTTAAATCATGGTAAACACGTTGTCACCGCTAATAAAGCGGTCATCGCCCGTTTTGGGGCAGAAATTTTTACAACTGCCAACCAAGCCGGGGTGTATGTCATGTTAGAAGCTGCTGTGGGTGGCGGCATCCCGGTGATTCAACCTCTGAAGCAGTCCTTAAGTGTTAACCGTATTAATACTGTTACTGGCATCATTAATGGTACAACTAACTACATACTCACCAGGATGCAAACGGAAGGTAGTAACTTCAGTGATGTCTTAGCTGATGCCCAAAGATTAGGTTATGCAGAAGCTGACCCTACATCTGACGTGGAGGGTTTAGACGCAGCAGATAAAATTGCTATCTTGGCATCATTAGGCTTTGGTGGACGCATTAACCTAGAAGATGTCTATTGTGAAGGAATTCGGCAGGTCAGCAAGACAGATATTACCTATGCTGAAAAATTGGGATTTGTGATTAAATTATTAGCGATCGCAAAAAAATACACAGACTCATCTGATCTTTCCGTCAGAGTTCACCCCACCTTGGTACCGAAACCACATCCGTTAGCTAGCATTAACGGTGTATATAATGCCATTCTTGTAGAAGGAGAACCCATAGGGCAGGTAATGTTTTTTGGACCCGGTGCAGGTGCGGGTGCAACAGCTAGTGCTGTCACCTCAGATATCTTGAATTTAGTTGCTGTCCTCAAAACCAGTACGGCTAACCCAAATCCCCTATTTACTTGTGCACACCAAGATTATTGTCAAATTGCCCCAATCACCGAATTAGTGACGCGATTTTATGCCCGGTTTCTAACCAAAGACCAACCCGGTGTTATTGGTAAATTGGGTACTTGTTTTGGCAACTATGGGGTTAGCTTAGAGTCAGTAGTTCAAACAGGTTTTCAGGGAGGACTAGCAGAAATTGTTGTAGTCACCCACGATGTTAGAGAGGGAGATTTTCGGAAAGCTCTGGCAGAAATTAAAAACTTAGAGGACATAGATAGCATTCCCAGTTTACTGCGTGTGCTGTAACCAGAGACAAGGGAAGAGTTGCCAAGCAAAGATGGCAAATTTTTTGTGGAGCGGGCATTTCGCCCGCTAGTCACCAATTCCTGGATTATGCCCGTTGCCAGATTTAGTTTCCATCCCCCAGAACCGCTGGGGGTGAATGGGGGACTTTCCGCAAAAATTAGTTAAGCTTCTGGAATATTTTTACCGACAACTTGCGATTTAAGAGTAGTGATTTCACTAGTTAGCTCTTTCCTGGTGGAAGCTTTGAGTAAATAGCGGTAAACAAACCAAACAGAGTAGCCAATACCAATTAATTCAAAGGTCGGTGCTACTAAAGGAATATCATTCAAAGAGTCTAATACTGCCAAGATTACCTTAACCGAAACAATTGCTGTGACAATTAAACCCAGGCTAAGTATGGGCTGCTTATATTGATTAAAAAAGCTACCCAGGTATTCAGGCAGTGTTGCTAAAAAAACAGAAACTTGTTCACCGTATTTTTGCCATTGTTCTTGAGACTGTACAGGGCGCTGGAGTTTGGTAATGGTTCCTGTTTGGTTGTTGATATCTGGCACTGCTACCTCTTGAGATTTGGTTTCTGCAAATTCCGGTTCTTGCATTTTCACTCCTATAAATTTAACGGTTGAGTTCATCTAAGCCGGACAACGACAACCAAAAGGCTGTTGATTAGGCAATGCACGACGGCATCATTAGAACTGGGTTTGATCCACAAAAGGTTTTAATGTCCTATAACCATAATTGCCTCATCACCTCTACTGCATCAACTACAAGGTAGACAGTCAGTATGAGGATAGAAATCAGAAGGCCATTATGGATCTAAAAATGAGCCTTATGAGTTCTGGATTTTGTGAATCAACTGGAATCCTCAGGTTGTAATTATCCCATAGCATGTCAGGTCAGCTATCTAAAGGTAAAGAATCTTGGCCTAGCTTGCGCTGCCGCCATAGCCCCCTATCTTGAGAACGAAGTTTTGACAATCCTACTCATTCAAGCAGAAATTGTGTCTAAACCAGACTACCTCACATTTATACAAGTTTAAAGGTCGATTTAATGGGATATTAAAGCTATCTTAAGCTCTCTTTATTTATTAACTCATCGATGATTAATCTTAATCTCCGATAAAAGTTTTCAAGTATCTCAATATACTGTTTACTATGACTATTTTATTTCGTTAAGTTAAATATTTTTACCGGGGCAGATTAAGAGATAATGCTTGCCAATGGGTATTACCAGCCCCGGTCAGTAAAATTCAGCAAGCATTGTCTAGGATTTTAAGTCCCACAGGACTGACATTGAAATTTCTGATTACTTGTGGTGCTGCAATGCCATACTACTCCCAATCAGAGAACATATGTGCTGCATCTCCACCAATACCAATTCCAGTGTGATAGATTTGTGCATCAGTGATGACCATGTGATCCATTGATGCTCCATACACATTAGAGTCGTAAATTTGAGCGCGAGTCAGATTTGCTCCATTGAGATTGGCTTGTTTGAAATTAACGTTAGTAAGCAAAGCTGAAGTTAAGTTTGCGCCTTTCAAATTAGCATTAGTTAAGTCTGCACCTTCCAAGTTAACTCCTTCCAGGTTAGCTCCAGAGAGATTTGCCCCTCGTAAATCAGCACCAATTAAATGAGCACCTGTGAGGTTCACTCCTGATAAATCGCACTGGACACATTCTCTGGTCAAATGTAGCCTTTGTAAGTCCTGGGAATTACCAGCTTTAACTGTGCTAGTGAAAATTAGGGGAGTTGCCAAGGCTAGAAATGCGAGTAGGTGGAGTTTCATATTGTTTTCCCCTTCGTCATTAAACTACATCCGTTCTTTTCCTCACTATTTTATTATCTCACTAAATTGGTAAAATTTGTTATTGGTCAACACAAATTCATTGTGACACCAGAAGTATTATTTGCTAAGGTTTTGGGGCTATTGCCGACGTTAAAATTTGTGCAAATTTGCCATTTAAATAATGTTAAATAATTTGAAGGACTTGTGCCACTTTACATAGTGGAACATATGAGATTTATCTGTGTCTTTTTAATAGTGAAAATCATCATACATGAAAAATTTCCGTATTCTAAAGCACTAAAAATTCGCGCATATACTGATTAACCAAATCAGGCTTTTCTTGTTGTACCCAATGTCCACAATCGCTAATATACTTAATTTTGAAGTCATTGACATAGGTTGAGGTGTCGTAGGTGAGTTCCTTACCGAGTGCAGTATCGTTTTCGCCCCAAATCATCAATGTAGGGACAGGCAAAATGCCCCAATTTTTATGGATGAATGAATGTTTAAAAACCTGACGATAGTAGTTCAACATAGCTGTAACAGCACCAGGTTTTGCAGCAGCATTTTTATAAGCATTAAGATCTGTGGGAGTGAAAGCGCTTTTATTAAATGCTGTCCCTTGAATAAGCTTTTCAATTGCTTCATAATCTGAGAACCGAATGAGTAATTCTGGTAGCCAAGGTAGCTGAAATAAAAATACATACCAGCTGCGTAGCAACTGCTGATAGGTGCGTAAGCCTTGGGCAAATTTGGCAGGATGAGGTAGGTTGAGGATAACTAATCGCTGCACCATTTCGGGGTGAGCATAGGCAAAAGACCAAGCGATGGCAGCACCCCAATCATGTCCAACTAAAATACACTGGTGGTATCCTAATCCATGAATTACCCCCTCTACATCTTTGACAAATTCATCCATGACATAAGCTGATTGGTCTTTGGGTTTATCGCTATCATTGTAGCCACGTAAATCAATGGCGACGACTTGAAAATATTTGGCAAATTCTGGGATTTGATGCCGCCAAGAATACCAAAACTCAGGAAACCCATGTAACATTAGCATTAATGGGCCTGATCCTTGGGTGGTGTAATGCAGTTGTAGGTTGTTGGTCATAATATATTCATGTTTCCAAGAATTTTCTACTACAGACATAATTTTGTATTGTCACGGGTAAGAAGTGTATATGTTAAAGGATAGTTTTGTGTTCAAAAAGCTTTTGTGAAGGATAAGACGCGTGGAATCTCAATTACAGATTGAACAAGTCATTCAGACCCTGAAAGAGGATCTACCAACACTGTTTGAAAAAGATATTTCCTATGATATTTATACCCAGGATATCTACTTTCAAGACCCTGTAAATAAATTTAAATGGAAATTCAACTATCGCATTATATTTTGGACATTGCGATTTCACGCGTGGCTATTTTTTAGGGAAATTTACTTTGACTTGCATGAAGTATCCCAGCCAGCAAAACATACTATTTTAGCTCAATGGACAGTTCGGGGAATTTTGCGCGTCCCCTGGAAAGCACGTTTATTTTTCAATGGCTATTCGACATATAAACTTAAGCCAAACAATTTGATATACGAGCATATCGATACTTGGGATCGTCACCCAGGGGAGATTTTAAAACAGTTTTGGCAAAAGTCAGAAATATTTGAATGAGGGATATAGCCATTCCCTTGGATAGAAAGCAAAAGAGGGAGTTTGGCTCCCTCAATAAATCAGATAGTTATTTAGTTCAACTTAGGTCAAGAATTACAAACGTTCCTTTGGTAAGAAGGCAATAGGATCCGTTGCTCCCCTGCCTCCTGGGTGGACTTCAAAGTGAGTGTGTGGACCAGTGCTGAAACCAGTGCTACCCATATGTGCAATTTGTTGCCCTTGGGTCACGTATTGACCTGCTCGCACCAAAGTCCGGCTATTGTGAGCATAGCGAGTGAGAGTGCCATCGGCATGGCGAATATCCACGAGGATGCCATAACCACCTCTGTTCCAACCGGATTTTTCCACCACACCATCAGCGACGGCGTAAATAGGCGTACCAGTAGCGTTAGCAATGTCAATACCCCTGTGCATTCTTCCCCAGCGTCTACCATAGCCAGAGGTGAGTACACCTTTTGCAGGCCATATGTAGGTTGTTGAGGCGGTTGAAGGGGGAGGTATAGTTGGATCAATTGGTTTGGGCAAGTATTGGTCTACTGCTGCCAAGGGCGGTAATTGTTGTTGTAATTGTGGAGCAACCTTAGTCCCCCGCAAGTTCCCTAAATTATCCGAGATATCGGCATCATTGGAAAATGTTGTTGTTTTGTTGCCAGGGCGATTGATGTTAGTGAAAAATTCTGGATTGATTGGCTCGTTGTTACGACGAGTACGGCTTTGGGAACTAGCGGATTGACTGCCATAGTCAGGTAGCTTGAGCCTGGGAACAGCAATGGGAATTGACGTATTCTTTCGTCCTGCAGCAGATTGAGAAGGCGTGGTAGGATTTTGTTGAGTAACAGGTATCGCTATGGGAGCTTGCTCAGATTCATTAGGGACTGGCCTAATTACATTGCCAAACTTTTGTTGCCGATATTGCTCGCGTAATCTTTGGATTTCCGCTTCTGGGCTACTCATTTTAGCAATGGGCGTTGGCACAGCAGCTTTGCTGGGTTCTGTGGTTAATGGCGCAAAGGCATTCCCGGATTGCTGGTTGCGGTATTTCTCCTGCAATCTCTTTATTTCCGTTTGTAGGCTGGTTGTTTGAGCAACAGTAACTGGGGGGTTAACTTGCTCAGGTTCTGTAGCTACTGGTACAACGCCATTACGAGGTTGCTGGTTGCGGTGTTTGTCCTGTAATCTCCGGATGTCTGCACGTAAAGCCTGGAGACCTTGATGATCATCTTTTGTGGTTGCCCCTTGTTGAGCAGATTTTTGAGACTGCTGCATTTCGGCGAAGATTTTTGGTACAGGTGTATCACCGCCTTGTCCCTGAGGATTGAGACTGGTAGATTCGGTGTCTGTAGCTGTTCCAGTATTAGTTACTGGGGTGGGGATGCTCACATTGTTGTTATTCCCAGGGACTGGTAACTGTGATGAGGCAACAGGTGGATTACTTGCCTGGGGTATTGTACTAGAATAGACACCATTGGGGTTAACTAATACTGGGACTTGAATCGCTCTAGAACGGTCCAGTGGAGTAAGGGGAATAATTAGTCTTTGGCTAATTTTCAGTTGATTTGGATTGCTCAGACGATTTGCCTTAACCAGTTCCGAAAGGGAAATATTGTATCTCAGAGCGATGGCGGCTAGTGTGTCTCCGGGTTTAACTTCGTAAGTTGTATTACCCAATAGCCCCACAACTGTGGGTGCGGATGGTACTGGTATTGTTAGAGCTTCTGGGTTGGAATCATTTGTTTGTTGTTGTTTTAAACCCGATAATAAACTTTCTTGGTTGTAATTGTTGATAATTGAGGAATTTTCTACAAGAGTTTTATCGGGGCTGATTTCTCCGGCTTTTGGAATTGTTTTCGGCTGTGTAGAAGCTATGTCAGTTTTTGATAAAATTGGGGTCTCCTCAGACCGCAACTCCGCCAGACTATTTCTTAAACGGTTCGATTTTTCTTGTAAGCGACTTAGTGCAAATTGCTGCTGGGCCTTCAGTTGAGCACTGATTTTACCACTGGCTTCGGTGTTTTGCCCAGCCTGTGGTTGTTGTTCGCCTGTTAGGTGTGCAGTTGCTTTGTCAGTTTCGTTAGTAAACCTATCACCACTGGACAGTTTTCCTACTGTCTCATTTGCCTGGATTCCTGTTGACAATCCCTGTGATACTGGGGCTTGTGAATTTAAGGAACTTTTGTTAGCTGTTGTGGTGTCGGGTTGTAGTCTGGGAACAGGAACTTGTACAGATATTCCACTCGCCGCAACTTGCCATTTAGCTTCAAGCCCGGGTAACTGTGAAATTGCTGTTGGTTCGGTGATGACAGGATTTTCTGTCATACTTGCTGATAAAACTGTTTGAGTCTTCAGCATGGGAGCAAATTTCACTGTGGTGTCAGAAGCAGCAGGAATTGTTGAGGCTGGCTTTCGGCTACCTGCGGGATCTGCTGCTTGGGCTTGATCGCTTTGTCGAGTCACCAAAAGGCTGGTTGTTCCCATGGAGATAGCCAAACCAATCATGGCAGCTTGTGTACGCACCCGGCAGTTAGCCTTGGGATTAACTACAATACCTAGGTTTTCTAGGTGTTCCACTGGTGCATCATCATTGCTGGGGGTATTTTTCAGCACAGCCTTTTCTCTTTTTTTCAATGCTCGTTTCAAAGACGACCTCCTATGATCACTAGCGCTTAACTGATCTCGATTTTTCAGTCGGATACTAGTCAATGATTTAGATCACATCGAGTGATAGATCAAGATCATTTTCACCAGAGATACTTAAGCAAGATTAACTTGCTTCTCTGATTTAGACAAGTTCACACTTGTTAGCAAAATTTCAAAATTGCTGTGCTGACTTGTCCACTCGACTCCTACACACCATAGAACGTTTGCTTTTGACAGTTGTCTTCACCATTGGTGTAACCCTTGCTTGGACTGATGAACAATTATATATTCACAAAGCCCATTGTGGGTGTTGCCAACACAGTGGTTTCGATTTTTGGCAAAGCTATGCTCTTTGTTGTAGATATCTTCAAGGTTTTTCTACTCGATCCGCCTTTTTAAAACCAAACTTTAGGTTGATTCATCGCTAAAAATCAACCGTACAAACTTATAAATACTTTTGTCCTCATGGAAATTACTTATTCAACAAAAATAACTCAAATACATAACTACAAAAGGTTTCACCCCTTTTTCTTCCCCTCGTCACAAGGGCTTTAATTCAGCAAAATCTATCATGCAAATTCCGTATTTTCTCAATTTTTATATATAAATTTCTTATATTAACCCACTGGTTTGTGTGAGTATTTATAACTAAAGTGACTGAAAATAGCTCTTTGCGTACCCAGAGTATCTTTTTATCAAATCACACTCTGGGAATATATTTAGGTTTTTTTAAGTGTTTTTACGTCGTTAATTTTGTATTGATGATTACAGTAAATAACCCAGCTGACGATGGGATTCAAACAAACTTACGGCTACACTTACCGAAAGATTCAAGCTGCGAACATGAGGCTCTGCCATAGGAATATAAAGTGTAGCGTCACAATTTGACAAAATTGCTGATGGTAAGCCTGTAGTTTCACTACCAAAAAGCAACCAATCATCGACTTGAAATTGAAAGCTGACGTAATTAAAGTTACCTCTGACAGTGAAGCCTAAGCATCTACCTCCACGTTCTTGATGTATGGCTTTAAAGGCTTCTAGGGATTCGTGATGGTGCAGTTTGACGTAAGGCCAGTAATCTAAACCAGCTCTTTTGAGGTAGCGATCGCTGATTTCAAAGCCCAAAGGTGCTACTAAGTGTAATTCTGTACCCGTAGCGGCGCAACTACGGGCAATATTGCCTGTGTTTTGGGGTATTTGTGGATGAACTAAAACGACCTGGGGCATTGTCTGTGGAAGTAAATTTTGTCCTAATTTATACTTTAATTTTGCTAATCTCTCATGAGATAGGGTCCATTCATAGGTTTTGCTAATTAATCTCAAGTAAAACTGAGAGATTAAATTTTTAAAACAAAAGATAAACTTTGCCAAAACCTGATGTGGGAAATATGGTTCTGGGAAGGAAAAGAATTTTTGGGTACTCTCGCCAAATCTACCTTTAGGATGATAACTGCACATTTAAGCCCATAGAGGCGAACAAAGTTTATTTTCTAGTTCAATCTCACGTTCTTGAGTGGCAATAATTGCTTGGGTGAGGACACGCTGAGAGTCAAAACCGACTGCGTGGAGTTGCAACCACTGCTGGGCTTCGTTACCTTCGCGGAGAATTTTCTGCAAAGGAGAAAGGAAACAGTTAAAACCCTGTTGTTTAGCCATTGGTAAAACTTCTTGATATAGTTCAGTGATCCAGTCTCTGGCGAGGATGGGTCTACCATCTTGCCAATGCTGTAATTGAGCATCGAGACTAGCCTGAGCTGCGGCTGCTTCGTTCTTGGTAGTGAGAGAAATCAGTTCTTCAGGTGAGAAGGTACTTTGGGTTAACGGATCCAGTTCTCGGTTATCCAACAACTGTAACAAACGCGCTTCCAGGAAAGCAGCAATTGCTAATAAAGCAATGGGATCGGTAACTAGGTCACAAATTCGTAATTCCAGGCGATTGAGGTCATGAGGACGGCCATCGCCATTGGGTCGTACTGATGTCCACAAATGGCGTACATTTTGCATGGTTCCAGTGGCAATTTGTGCTTCTACCCATTGAATATGATGGGCATGGCTTGTAAATAAAGGCACATGGGCGGGGGTTTGGGGAAACACAGCCCAACGAGTGGAATGATAACCAGTAGCATTGCCATCCAGGAAGGGAGATGAAGCGCTCAAAGCCAGAAATAAAGGGGCTTCTAAACGAATCAGCCGACAAGCGCGGATTAATTCTTCTGGGTCACTGATGCCGATGTTAATATGAACACTGGCAGTAACTACCTTCGTACCGTAGGTATTTTCGATGTAGTGGTGATACTGGTTATTGGGGTTGGAACGAAAAAAGCGATGGCTTCCACCCAAAGACAAAGTACTGCCAGGAATGAGAGTGTAATTGCCCAAACTCTGGAGGTAGGTGCGTAACTTGCGCCGGGGACGTAGTAAAGCACACAATAAGTCTTCATAGTTATTCAATGGCTGGGTTGTGTATTCCACATTGCGGCTATCAGGTTCCCGCACAAATCCATCCAAAGAGGCCACAATTTTGTCCGAGAGACCGACTATTTCGCCTTGAGGCGTACCAGTATACATCTCAATCTCAAAGCCTTTTAATAGAACCACTTTGTTCTCCTCGTCCCTCTTAATCTAAAAATTGTATCGAATTAGACGAATTTCTGCATCTACATTTAAGTTAACTTAAAACTCGCAATTATTAAGAAAATATGCTGAAAACCCTTGAAGTTAAGTTTTGGATCTGGGGAAAAACTTAGCCATGGCTATAATTCGCCATTTATTCTCGTTGCAAACATCACAGATGATTTGTTGAAGTCCTTTGAATCATCCTCCTGAGCAATATTGAGACGCAAAAATTCTGCCCACACTTCATCACTGAGTAATTTTAAAGCGGTTTCCGGGTGATGAGATGCTATGGCGGTCATAACTTTGCGCCACCCCTGCTGCAATGACTCTATAAAAGCTTCCTCCCCGGAAAACTGACTCAGCAGAGAAAGTGCAGTGGGCAAAATTACTAAATTATCTAGTATTTTTGTTGACATTAAATCTTGGAGTAGAACATTCAGCCATAGTGGGAGAATTTCCAGCCAGTTGCTTTGTTGTATTTCTCTGAGTGGGACATTTTGCATACCCAAGGCGGCCCACACACACATAGATTCCGCAGCAACTTGAGCATCACGGGTTTCTAAAGCAAGGTTCCAGCGTTTTTGTGCATAACTTTGGCAACGATGAGCCAGAAATTGATATGCTTCCTCGACTTGCTGGGGAATAGTGACTTTATACACTGACTCACCTTGTGGTAAATATTCGCCACCACAGCAAACCCAGTCATAAAATCCAAACAAATGAATTTCTCGATCAACTATCACTTCTTTGACATGAGAATCTCCCAACCAAAAGAACTGTACAGATGGTAAACCATGAGGTGTTTTTATGGCACGCAATTTTTTTTCTACTGCTGGTGATATGGAAAGTTCTGCATCTGCTTGTTGAGAAATTCCATAGCCAATTAAAATCCACACTCCACCATTAGCCAATTTTTGCAACAGAGTCAAAAATTCTTGATTGATAACAGCTTGACTCAACCAAGGAAAGTAGATGATAATTTGACGTTTAGCAGACTTTAAAACTTCTTCAAAAGTTCCAATAATTTCTCCATCCCGTAACTTGAAGGCTGGGTTAATAACTTTTGCCAATGTAGATTCTATGGCTATATTTTTATGATTAAGAGTAGATTCACGCTCAATATTAATGGCTTCATTGGACAATTTGCATAAAGCTTGCCAAGGTATTTTACCTTTACCTTGGAGCACTTCCATCCATTTTGATGCTGATTCTAAAATTTTCTTACCGCTTCTGATTTGGATACGTAATTTATCTTCCACAGCATCAAAAGTGACAAATAAATATATATTTTTCCAAATTACTTGCGGAGGGGCTAAAGCTTTGCACTTAGTCACAATTTTACCTAATTCTGGGACATGAAAATCTAAACCTGACAATTGAATACATTTTTGAATTTTCTCAATTTCCAAAGCAGAGATATCGTTAATTTTACGAGCAATTTTGATAAATTCTGCTAAATCAGGTAGATGTAAGGATACATTATCTAATGGTTCACTATAAAATATAAGCTTTCCATCTAAAGCGTTGGCAACAGCATATATTTGTATAGAGTATGGAGGTTGTGGTACAGAACCTTTGGCGTAGAAATCACGCCCTTGATTTGTAACTGTAATGGGTGATGTTGTTGATAAAGTTTGTAACGCTTGTAGATTGGCGGTGGTACTGCGGACAAATATAGGATCAAGACCCAATACAGATGCTAATTCATCTTCTGTTGGTGGAGGTGAAAATTCAATTCCAGCACGGATAATAAATTCTTCAAGTAAATTAAATTTACGTGGTTCTTGAATAGATATTTCCACAGGAGTTTGAAGTAAACTATAGCGAAATTCCCGTGCAGCTAAAACTGATAAATGAGGATTTTGGGCTGTAATTTCTTCTGCTAAATTTATAAGTTTTTCGTCAATAGGTTTAGACGCAAAAGCGAGAAACATCAACAAAACCTCCTTGACTATTAACAATACGAGAAATTTCTAAATACATACTTCCAACTTCTCCTCCCTGGCGAGTAAATAAATCATGACAACCCACAATTACCAGTAATTCTTGGGCGCGAGAGAAAGCCACATTTACCCGTTCTGGTTTCTTAGCAAATCCAACATCGCCTTGATGATTGTTACGAACCATACTAACAATTACCACTGGGCGTTCCATCCCCTGAAATCTATCAACTGTACCGGTGCGAATATCCAAGGAAGGAAAAAGTTGAGGTTGTAAACGTTCATCAATTTTTCTGAGTTGTGCGTTGTAGAATGTAATTACTGCAATCTCTTTTTTTGCTGCTCCATTGGCAATTTGATTAGTCCAAGTATTCTCAAATTGCTGACACAGGCGTTCAATTACATCAATTTCCCAAGGATTAGAAAAGGAAGTATTTTCTCGTTGTTCTTCAAATTCTTCCTCTCTGGGCATTTTTACCCAGATAAGATGTTGATGTTGTTGGATAATTTCGCTGGTCAAATTATGGGCGCGTTGGGTGTCAGGTGATAAAAGTCCACATTCTAGTTTACCGTGATAAAATTGGTTGATTGCTCCCATAATAAAGGGGTGCATTCTATATTGTATATTCAGCATTTGTTTGATGCTTTGATCAGCAGCTTCAAATTGAATTTTAAATAATGATTCTTCTAAAAATCGCAGTTCTGATTTTGTACTACCAAGTGATTGGGCAACTTCTTCAATTGTGCTATTATCGAGCATGGGTGGTAATTGTCGATGATCACCTACCATGACTAATTTTTTGCCTTTCAAAGCTGGGATAAGTAACTCTGGTGGAGTACATTTACTGACTTCATCAATGATCACTACATCAAAGGCTGTAAATTCTTGAGAAAAATTGTAATTTGCAGCTTGTACACAAGTAATACCAACGACATTAGCATTATCTAAATAAATGCGTTTTAAATCGCTGCGATCGCCATCTGATGGATTTTTGACTTTAGCAATCCAATCTTTGATAAAATCGTGATAGCGCTGGAGGTAACTTTCTTCATCAGTTAGTTGGTTTTGCCAAGCATCAAATTTGGTTTTGATGTGGTGTAAAAATTCTAGATTAAATATGTCTATATTAATTTCTTCTGGCTGGAATTGAGTGGAGATAGTTGTCCATAATTTTTGCCACCAATTTCTGGCTAAGATTAAATCTTCCTTTGGCTGTATGTGTGGTTGATGAGCTATTTTTTTTAATTGGGTTTCAATTTTTTGCAGTTGCTGTTTGGCAACTCTATTTTCTTGTTCTATAACTATTAGTTGATTATCTACGCATTTTTTGATAATTTCTAGCACTGGAAAAGGTGTAATTGTAGGAATTAAAGCTTCTAATTTGCTAATATAACTCATCCCAGAATTCACTTGAGTTGCAAATTCTTGGTATTCTTCCCAGGTTTTTGATTGGTTTGTGAGATATTCTGCAACTAAAGCGCGTAATTTATCAGGGACATTTTCCTGGTGATGAAGTAATTGCAAAATATTGATTACTTGTTCAAAGAGGGAATTAGTTACGCTAATTTGACATGAAGTAGTAGATATTTGTTGTTCCAGTTCACTTAATTGCTGTTGAAAAGACTGAAGATGCTTTTCTGTTTGAGCCTTGACTTGCGCCATACATTGACGTGCATTTGTGAGGATAGTGGCGAGTAAATCTTCACTCACATATTTGAGGGTAGAGTCTAGGTTATTGAATTCCCAGGCTTTACCATACCCTTGTTCCATTCTCAACAAAAACAACTGGGTGTTTTCCACCAATAGTTTTCGCTGATTTAGATTCAAGAGTTGATAATTATTAAACTCTTCATGAATTTTACGCCATTGGGTGCGATCGCTCGCTGATAGCACAACAGGAATCTGACTAAAATTTTGCTCTAAAAAGTAGCTAAAATTATGCTGTTTACCTTTTCTATCAACAAAACCCCCCTCTGTTTCGTAAGTCAAAGCTTTGTGTAAAAGTTGCCAATCTGGTAAATTAATCTGATATTTTTTAGGTAATATAGTCAATTTTAGTTGATCAGCAAACATCAACAAGCCCAGTGGCAATTGCAGCATATCTTCTGTTAATGTTTGTCCAGATTGCTGACATTCTTTGATTATTTGATATAATAACAGAGGTGCTGTAAACTTCCATTCTTTAATAGCTGCAATCACATAATCAATTTCGCGTTTCCGGTTTTGCCAACCTTGAATTGTTTGCTGTAAAGTTTGGCGTTCGCTGATGAATTCCTGCTTATATATTTCTGGTTGAGGTTTGTGTAAATTTTGTTGGCTAGTTAATGCTACTTCTGCAAATTTCGACATTGCCAAAATAGCATCTTGGGCGTAACGGAATGCTATTTTAAAATCAGGAATTTTATCAGCTACGGTTTTGTATAACCAAACTGCTAACCCAAATGTACCATAACCGGGATGCATTAAACCCAATTCATCAGTGCAATTGATAGCTTGACGAACGTTTGTCAAAAAATCTTGAATCAAAATATTACCGTCTATATCTGACTGAAGATACGGTAAACAGTTTTTCAACTCTGGCGCTTCCCAATTGATATTGGGGGCGTTTTCAGTGAGATAATCTAACCCTAATTTGATAGAGTCAACCTGATTTTTTTTGGCTAAATTTTTCTGATAAATAGCTGTTTGAATTTCACAGGTTGCGGCTAAACTTTCCTTTTCTTCACAGAGTTGATTTTGTTTTTCATTTAGCAATTCTTCTAGCTTTAAATAATCTGTAAATCGTGGTAATGCAGACAATAATTTTCTCAAAAACTGCACATTTTTGAGGCGTTTATCAAGAGTATTTTCACAGTCAGCAGCAGTATTTTTCAACCATCTATTAATTACTTGGTCTTCTAAAAATGGCTGTCCTTCTTCCCCCACTCTTTCGGCGCGTCCTTTGCGTACGGCCCGGATGACTGGGTTGTGAACTAATCGACTCAAAGCATTATCCACAGCTAGATTAGCTTGAGAAGCGATTAGAGTACGTCCGCCCCGCAAAGCTATTTGATAGCAAATTTCTGCAATTACGGTGGTTTTACCAGTACCCGGCGGACCTTGGATAAGAACTAAATCTTCAGATGCTAATACCTTTTCTACTGCTGCTTTTTGACCATTATTAGCAGAAGATAATAGCAAATCATCTCCTTGAAGTTTTACATTTTTTTTGCTGCACCTGGCCTGGGAAGCGTCGAATAAGAAATTACCCAAGTAAGGATTTTGAGTTTGTCCTTGCTTTAATTGTTCTAAGGCTTCTTTCTTGCGCCGCACTTGTTGAATGTCACCAGCCGCATCAAAAAATAAAAATCCCTTCATTGGGGGCTGATAACGTTGGGTAGCGATATATTCAGCTAATTCGCGTTCTAGTTTAACTTTGAGGAAACAATTTTTAGGATCAACTTTTTCAATGGAACCCAGGTGAGGAATTTTATGAGTTAGTTTTGCTATGGGAACAGTTTCCGAAAGCTTCACTTCTTGGTTTTGAGAACGTTTAACTCTTTCCCAGAAATTAGCTACACGCAAATAATTTTCTGGAGAACCATCCAGAGTGGCTGAGGTAACATCTATTTCGAAGGTAATATATTTACTATTGCTGCTATAATGATTACCAACAAAAGCCACACAAAACTGACGTGCTTTAGCTATATTTTCCTCAACTTGTAAAAAAGCTTTCCAAGCTTGCAACTGGTCTTCCGTGGGTATATGGTCACCACAAACAGGCATATTTGCCATACGGTTTAATGCTGCTTGAGGAATACTTAAACGATGTCTATCATAAGGTAGCAAACGCAAGGTAAACGGGACAGAATAACCATCAGCGTGTCCCCGTGAAGTTTGTAGTAAGCGAGTTGACAAAATTTTTAAACCGCCACATCCATCTTCTTGTATGG
The DNA here is from genome assembly GCF_029891685.1 of Umezakia ovalisporum Ak1311. Taxonomy (NCBI): domain Bacteria; kingdom Bacillati; phylum Cyanobacteriota; class Cyanophyceae; order Nostocales; family Nodulariaceae; genus Umezakia; species Umezakia ovalisporum. Next base: position 31,448 of record NZ_JANQDJ010000018.1, read on the forward strand.
CGGCGATGAAGCCTAAAGTTTTGCCTTGCTTTTGTAGTTTTGCAGGTGGGGGAAACTCATGTTTATCCGTTGCAATTGTTAAGTGCCAAATTTCTTCATCTGGATTTTTTCCCGCACCTTGACGGCGCACATAAAACAGATAAGGTTCATCACCCAATAACTCTAGTATGTCATCTTTAACCACTGCTTTAACGCATTGATAGCTCCAGGTTTGTGAATGGCAATTTTTAGGAAAAGTTGGCATGGATAGTCTGAAAATTCCTGATATTGAGTGAAATAATCAAATTTATGTGGGGAAAAAAATTTCCTCAAAGTTTAGCTAACTTCCTTATGTCCTTGACGGTTCCTTCTCTCCCCAGCTTCACCAACAGGAGATATTCGTAATTTATAACCTATATTGATGATAAACCTGACTGGCGGCTCGATGCAGCAAAGAATGTCGCCAAACAAGAGAGTTCATATCATCCGCGTAACCGCCACCAATAACGCAGGCCACAGGATAACCATCACCCACACAAGTACTTAAAACCTGCATTTCTCGACGAAAAATACCACTATCACTCAAAGCCAATTTTCCCAAGCGATCGCCTATGTGAGTATCAACACCTGCGTCGTATAATACTAAATCGGGTTGGACATCACATAGTAAATCTGGTAGATAATTCGCCAAAATTTGCAAATAAGCATCATCTTCCATTCCTACCGCCAGGGGAACATCCAAATCACTTGTTTGTTTCGTACTGGGAAAATTAACTTCACAGTGCATGGAGAAAGTAAATACACTCTGGTCTTTTTGGAATATAAAAGCTGTACCATCTCCTTGATGTACATCTAAATCGACAATGAGAATTTTCTGCACAAGTCCCAGTTTTTGTAACACTCGGCAAGCGATGGCTAAATCGTTGAAAATACAAAAACCAGATCCATAACCAGGAAAAGCATGATGAGTACCACCAGCAGTGTTACAAGCTAAACCTTGACTAAGTGCGAGCTGAGCAGTGAGTATTGTACCACCAACCGCTACACAAGTACGATTGACTAGTTCTGGACTCCAAGGTAGGCCAATACGACGCTGTGCTTTGGGTTCTAGTGTTCCTTCATAGTAGGCTTGAACGTATTCTGGAGTATGAACCAACTCAATTAAATCTCGGGTTGCGCCTTGTGGTGTGTGAAATTGTTTTGGTTGTGCTACACCGTCCTTTAACAGCAATTCATAGAGTTGTGGGAACTTGGACATCGGGAAGCGATGCCCTGGGGGAAGTGGTGCAATATAATCTGGGTGATAAATAATTGGTAATTCCATAATCTTTATTTTCCACCATAGCTTGAGACAAAATATACTTAATTAATCAATTACCCCTAAGTTAGAGAGTGAAGACTGGAATTGGGGAAAGAAGGTAACTCAACAAGGTAAAATTTAGCAATGATGGCATCAGTAATAAAAATGCATGAAATTATCTTTTAGCCAAAACTGAAATTAAGAATTAATCATGCACCAATGGATTGTACCAATAGCATTTATTATAGTTGGCTTATGTTTGGGGTTAATTGGTGAAAAAGTTATCTTCAAAAAGCTGAGAAAATTTGTTGTTGATCAACAGATACCCGGTGGTGAAATTATATTCCACGCTTTACATCGCATGACCTTTTTTTGGTTTTTGCTAGCAGGGTTTTCCGGGGCTTTTTTTTATTCTTCTGTGGATATCAATGATGATATTAAAAATCTGCTGAGAAAAAAAATCACCATTTTGTTTGTCTTTTCAGTGACGTTAGTGTTAGCTAGATTAACTGCTGGATTTGTGAATTTATTGATTGAGAGAACGGAAGGAGTATCGGCATCATTAATTTCAAACTTAGCCAAAATTGGCATTTTTATTTTAGGAACATTGATTATCTTGCAAACTGTTGGTGTACAGATTACACCAATAATTACAACTTTAGGTATTGGTGGTTTAGCAGTTGGTTTGGCGCTGCAAGATACATTGGCAAATTTATTTTCTGGTTTTTATCTGATTATTTCAAAGCAAGTGCGAACTGGGGATTATCTCAAATTAGATAATGAATATGAAGGTTACGTTACAGATATCAATTGGCGCAATACAACTATTAAAGAAATTAAAAATAATGTGATTATTGTGCCTAATTCTAAGTTAGCATCAGCGATTTTTACTAACTATCACCTGCCTGGTAAGAGTATTACTTTAACTATGGATGTGGGTGTTGGTTACGATAGTGATTTAGAACAAGTAGAAAGAGTAACTGTAGAAGTAGCCAAAGAAGTCATGGAAGAAATTGCCCCAGAATTAATGGACAATGAACCTAATATTAGATTTCATACCTTTAATGATTTTAGTATAGATTTTAAACTATATATGCGCGTAAATGAGTATTTTGACCAGCGCATTGCTAAACACTTATTTATTAAGAAATTGCATAAACGCTATCAACAAGAAGGAATCCAAATTCCCTTTCCCATCAGAGAGGTTTATGTGCATAAGGTTGGGTCTGAAAATTCAGGTTTTGATTTAAATTAATTTCCCCACAAATGGTCGCATCAAAAGTCAATCTCCCTGAGCAGACTATAGCCATAGGCTCAGATACCCGACTTACTAAACAAGTCGGGTATTTTCATGTTGCTAATTTATTTAGGATTGCTATTTTTGGCAACCATCAAATAGGAATCTTGTAAGTTTGTGTGAAATCAAAGTTTTGCCCTTTTGATCAATACAATTTCTGTCGTTGACGAAAATTTGCTACCGATTCTACTAGGCCTAAACCAATAAAATTAGTCAGCATCGCTGAACGACCGTAACTCATCCATGGTAAAGGAATTCCCGCTACAGGAGCTAAACCAACGGTCATACCCACATTAACAATGAGCTGAAACACAATTATTGACAAAAAACCAACAGCCAACAATGAGCCAAAGTTATCTTTGGCAGTTTGAGCTATACGCAATAGGCGAAAGCAAATCAAGCAGAAAATAAATAGCACTACTAAACAACCAACAAAACCAAATTCTTCGCCCACTGCGGAGAAAATAAAATCTGTATGTTGTTCGGGGACAAAATTGAGTTGTGTCATTGGTCCTTTGAACAAACCCCATCCCCAAATTTCACCAGCGCCTATGGCAATGCGAGATTGATGTTGGTGATAACCCACACCTAGAATGTCATATCCAGGTTTGAGAAATACAGTCAAGCGGTCTTTTTGATAGTCTCTTAAGATATGGTTCCAGGCAAAGACTCCTAATTCACCACCTAAGAAGTTGAGAGCTGATGCACCAATACCACTGAGTGCAAATTTATCCCAGGGGAGAGTTTGCCAACCCAAAATACCCATAGCCACCACCCAAACTAACCCTAAAAAGCTGAAGGATATGTCAGGAGATAAAACTATCGGCTCGGACAAAGGCCAACTTATACTAAAGAGAATGGCTGAAAGTACTGGGGAAATCATAAGTATCAGCCAGCCAGGATGGGCATTTGCCCAGTACAACATTCCTAAGACCACCGCACCAAATACCAAGGATGTTGCCAAATCCGGCTGTAAAAATACCAATGCCCAGGGAATAGCAGTGATTGCCAAAGCCCGAAATACAGTTTTTAATTGGCAAGCTGTGCGCTGATGTAACACAGCTGCTAAGGTGATAATGACCCCGATTTTGGCAAATTCTGAAGGCTGGACATTAAAACCGCCGATGGCAATCCATCGTTGCGCCCCTTTGGCGCTAGTGCCAATGATCATTACCGCAATCAGGCTGAGGTTTGTCAAAGCGTATATTACCCAATGCCAGTCAATCAGACGTTCATAACGGCTACGAGCCAAAAACAAAGCGATGACAACGCCGATTCCAGCCACAAGCCAGTGCGCCCACCAGTCAGATACTGGTTGCCTGAGTTCCGTACTCATGATCATCAGTCCACCAAACGCACTAACACCAGCAGTGAGAGACAATAGCAGCCAATCTATTTGTAGCCAAGGTTTTAACCAATGCTTCCAGGGCATTTTGGGGCGCGAAGGTTTTAACAACATTGTCCAATGTGAGACTGTAAATTTACCGAATACTTTTGATCTGTATTCCCAGATTATGACCCAGGAATCAGACCAAAACTACAAATTGATTATGTCAGTGCCGCAACGGATATTTTACCTGCTATGTTGAGAGCGATGGCTTTTAATGCTTTTGCTGAAGCTGAATCAGGGTCAGCAACGACTATGGGTACGCCGCTATCACCGCTTACTCTGGTGGAAATTTCCAGTGGGATACACCCAAGTAAAGGTACTCCTAAGTCGAATGCAGTCTTGGAACCACCACCAGAACCAAAAATGTCATATTTCTTATCTGGCATATCCGGTGGAATAAAGTAGCTCATATTTTCTACTATTCCCAAAACAGGTACATTCATTTGTTGGAACATCCGCAAACCTTTACGTGAATCTAACAGAGCGACATTTTGGGGTGTGGTGACAATTACTGCTCCTGACATTGGTACTGCTTGGGTTAAAGTTAATTGAGCATCCCCGGTTCCTGGTGGCATATCTACAATTAGATAATCCAGATCTCCCCATTGTACTTGATAGAGAAACTGGCGAATTACCCCATTTAGCATTGGGCCCCGCCAAATCACTGGCTGGTCTCGGTCAATCAAAAAGCCCATGGAGACTAACTTGACACCATGATTAAAAGCGGGTTCCAGAATCTCACCTTTGTCTGTGGAACGCACTAAAATTTCAGCATCAGCCAGGCCTAGCATCGTCGGGTCGTTGGGTCCGTAAATATCAGCATCCAGTAATCCCACTTTAGCCCCTGTTTGTGCTAAAGCTACGGCTATATTCACTGCTACTGTACTTTTACCAACACCACCTTTACCGCTGGAAACCGCCAGAATATTTTTCACCCCAGTAACCCCAGTTCTATCAGGCAAGCTTTTTTGTTGGGGTGTTTCTGCTGTTACATCTACACTTACCTCTGTAACGCCTGGTAGCTTTTTAACGGCTCTTTGACAATCTTCAACAATAAATTCACGTAATGGACAAGCGGGTGTAGTCAAAACCAAAGTGAAGCTTACCCTGCCTGCGTCTATTTTGACGTTGCGAATCATATTCAGTTCCACTAAGCTCTTGCGGAGCTCTGGGTCTTGTACTGGTCGCAAAACTTCTAAGACAGACCGGGAATCGAGAACATTGTACATACTGTTTTCACTGTTACTGTCGTAACAAAATTTAAGAAAATTTTATTATCATCTATTAAAATTTTATCTTTGTTTGGGACTTGGAAACAGTGGGGCTAAAAGGCACGTACAGCAAGGAAAAAACTAGCAAATCCCATTTCTTCTGTCTTATTACCTGTAGCTGATCAAAGTCTGAAATTCCACAGGAGTATGGACTAGAGGAAAATGTTTATATCAAGAAGTACAAACAAAACTCACTTAACATACAAGCCTATACGCATTTGAGGGAAAATAACTCTAGTCATGCCCATCCATCGTGTCAACGCTGACAAGTAAGAAAAAGCAGATTAGGAAGATTCAGCCTGATTATAGGCTGGTATTGCCCACAAATTTTTAAATCAACAAGTTTGTGGCTTTTTGGAAATTGTAATTTAGGTTCGGGAATCTATGTTGACAAACTCGCAAACGCCAACTGTAGAAGCAACATCATCCAAGTCTTTACCTCCAACTGATTCTCAGTCCAGAGTTAGTGGGTTTATGAAACAGCTACAAGATGAAATTACTGCAAAACTAGCAGAAGTGGATGGTGTAGGTAAATTTCATGAAGATAGTTGGGAACGTCCCGAAGGAGGCGGCGGGCGATCGCGGGTGATGGGTGATGGGGGAATTTTTGAACAAGCTGGGGTAAATTTTTCTGAAGTTTGGGGTTGTCATTTACCGCCGTCAATTTTAGCCCAACGTCCAGAAGCTGCAGGACATGGATTTTATGCTACGGGGACTTCTCTGGTGTTACACCCAAAAAATCCTTACATCCCCACAGTTCACCTGAATTACCGCTATTTTGAAGCTGGGCCAGTGTGGTGGTTTGGCGGCGGTGCTGATTTGACACCTTATTATCCTTTTGCTGAAGATGCGGCTCATTTTCACAAAACATTAAAGCAAGCTTGTGACAAACACCACCCGGAATATTACCCGGTGTTTAAGCGCTGGTGTGATGAATATTTTTACTTGAAGCATCGCCAAGAAAACCGAGGTGTGGGCGGTATATTTTTGGATTACCAAGATGGCCAGGGTGTGTTATACCGCGGCCCGGACCCCAATGGCCAGGCGGCTATTTATAGCAACCAAGTCAAGGCTCTAGCCAACCGCAGTTGGCTAGATATATTTAACTTGGTGCAAGATTGTGGTAGGGCATTTTTGCCTGCCTATGTGCCTATTGTCCAACGGCGACAAGGAATGAAATATGGCGATCGCGAACGTAATTTCCAACTTTATCGTCGCGGTCGGTATGTAGAATTTAACTTGGTTTATGACCGAGGCACAATTTTTGGACTGCAAACCAACGGACGTACAGAATCTATTCTCATGTCTTTACCTCCTTTGGTACGTTGGGAGTACGGTTATCAGCCAGAACCAAATACTTCGGAAGCGGAATTGTATGAAACCTTTCTCAAACCTCAAGATTGGGCAAACTGGACATCTAATACTTAGGTAATTAAAAGCTATTTACAAGTGTTGTACTGAGTTAACAAGATCGGCGTAAGTCCTCACCTATGGGAATGTTAGGTGGGGATATCAGCCGGGGAAGGTTCCCATTTTAATATTGTTCTCGCTTGGTGTAGCAATAAGGCCCTAGAATTGCTCCCCAGGTTGCTTTTCCAGTATCAGAATCAATTCCTTTGTCGTAGCTATTCAATTTTGTCTCTGTGGAGTCAAAGCCCAAAGAAACTTGGACAATCTGATTCAAATAGCTAAAGCAGCAGCGAGTATTTGGAGGTTGACTAGCGGTAAACTTATGCTTATTTGTAGCTATTGTTGTTTGCTCAATTGTGAGAATGCAGCCTGGTAGTAAATCTAATTGATCCACCGTCAATGTTTCCAGTAAAGCTGGGTGACGACCAGCACTAGTGAAGGCGCTAGGATTTTTCAACATGTAGTATTGCACTTGCAAGGCTCCATCAGAGCCGCCCCCCCACATCAACCGCATAATTCGCTGGCGATAAGGACGGTCTAAATTGACAATATTAGCTTGCTCCGCAAACAAGGTAATACTGTCTTCTGTAAACAGATTCACGGGTCTTTGCCACAGCTGTAGATGAACAAACCAAGCCGGATCTGCCAAAGCTTGTTCTCGATTATCGAATTTGCCAGCTAAATACTCACCCAGCACAATTAAATTTGGCGAAAAACTCATAAATAAAACCGATCCCAAACCTGAACTTGGCAAAGTAACCTTTAAGCGACAAAATATAATAACGTCGCCCTTAACATTCTTAACATTTTATTTGTGAATAACGTCCGTACTGTTTCAGATACAAAGCAAGCTTTTTATTCCCTTCACACCCGGCCAATTAACACAATTTATCGGCGGGTGGTAGAAGAGTTGATGGTAGAAATGCATCTACTGTCAGTCAATAGTGGTTTTACCTACAATGGAATTTATGCCTTGGGCGTCGTCACAACCTTTGACCGCTTTATGCAAGGTTACGTACCACAACGAGATCAGCAATCAATTTTCCAAGCTTTATGTCAAGCTATGGAGCAAGACCCGCAACGCTATCGACAAGATGCTGAACGGCTGCAAGCCTTAGCTAAAGACACACCAATACATGATTTAATTGCTTGGTTAAGTCAAACCAGTCATTTAAATCGAGATCCTGACTTACAAGCAGAATTACAAGCCATCGCTAACAATCCTGGGTTTAAATACAACCGCTTATTTGCAATTGGTTTATTCACGTTGTTAGAAAACTCTGCTCCTGAATTAGTTAAGGATGAAAAGCAACGTGCTGAAGCATTAAAAACTATTGCCGCTGGTTTACATCTATCTTATGAAAAACTCAGCAAGGATTTGGAACTATACAGTTCTAATCTGGAAAAGATGGCTCAAGCGCTGATAGTTATGGCAGATATGGTCTCGGCTGATCGCAAAAAACGCGAACAGCGTCAACAACAAACAAGTACGCCAGTTGCTCCCCCCTCCACTAATGAATAGTTAATTAACGAGTCAATAAGTTGCGTAATTCGTAATTCGTAGTTGTTAATAAGAAACAGATTCATTTTTTCCCTCAATACATTGAGGAATGTTAGCCTTAATTAATTACGAATTACGAACTAAGTAAACCTTGGGGTCTAACTTTGGTGAAGGTTTTTATGCACTGTGGATATTACTTAGTGTTGGGGAGGAAAATAAGCATTAGTGTTTAGGTGGTTAAACACCCAACAATTTGTAGATTAGACTGTTAATGATTGTCAGGGCAAAAGCTCCTAGTACAGCACTCAAGATCCCAAAACGTAAGCGAAACCCCTCCACTAACCAAGCCGCAATACTAAAACACACAACGGCAATCATAAATGTAAAAATGCTGGATAACAAGTCAAAGGTCAGTAAGTTTGGGACTGTAAATAAGATGCTTAAAATTGGTCTCACCACTGCTGTGACAATACCGAGAAATGCTGCGGAGAAAAAGGCTTTTTGTGGGGAGTCAATTTCTACTCCCAAGGGGAGCCTAGTAATAATCAACAAGCTGATAGATGTTACTACCCAAACAATTAAAAGCGTCACAATATTCATGCCACAACCCTTGAAACGCGAACGGTGATTGGCCCTAAATTACCGCTAAATTACTAAGCTTGAGATAAAGAAAATTTTGCAACTTAAGCAATTATTTATAAATTAACAGATATTTTTATCTAATTAAAGTTTATTCCGTATATCTTTATCTTTGGCTAAAATATGGAAAATACAAGGGGAGACAAGGGTAATTTTTCTCTCCCCTTGTTTGTCAGTGTTACCTTTAACGGGCAGGACTTGTTTCAGGTGCTACAGGCACTTGGGGCGCTATTTCCTTGGGTAAAACTGGAGACATCATGTCAGGATTAACTTCAGGAGCTGGTGTAGGTAATCCTTCTGGACTCATGGGAAAATTAGGTGGATTCAATGAGTCAGTGGGTAGTTGGGATGGGCCTGGTATAATTCCCAAAGACACGCGATCGCCACCTACTTGCCGCATTAAGTCTAAGATGGAAACTACATCATTATAGGTTGCTGTTCGTGATGCATTTAGTACCAAAGTGCCATTAGAGTTTGCTTGCAGATATTGCCTTAATGTTTGTGCTAACTGTTCTCGTTGTACGGGTTGTTTTTCCACATAAAGATTACCCACAGCGTCAATAGTGACAATTTTAGTGGCACTTTGTGAACTGACACCAGCAACTGTACTTGTACTAGCTTTGGGCAAATCAATATTAATTGCCTGTTGTCGAGTAAATTGCAAAGCTGCCAACAGAAAAAACGTCAGGATACAAAATACAACATCAATTAAGGGGAGGATTTGAATTTGTGTTTCTTCAACTGGAGTATGCAGATTGACTTTCATTTTTTCACTATTACGCCTGGTTATGATGGTGAATTGTTAGCTATTTCTCAGGATCTAACGACTCAGGTGTATTCAAAGGTTCAGGAGGTTTAGGAAAGACTTTTTTCTCTCGCTTTTGGGGAGAACGAGGAATTTCTGGTGCAGATTCTTCGTGAATCACCGGGATCATCTTGTTATAGTCAGGTGGAGACTGACGATATAACAACTCCATCTCATTTCCCGCCTTGCGAAAAACTTTAATTTGGTCAACTACAAAACTTTGAAATAGGCGATAAAATACCAAACTGATAATCGCAACTATCAGCCCAGTGGCAGTGCTGATTAAAGATTCACCAATACCAGTAGTTACACCAGCTGTAGATTCGGTTCCCAAATCGCCAATACGAATTGAGCGCAAAGACTGAATCAAGCCCAAAACTGTACCTAACAATCCTAACAAAGGCGAAAGGGCGATTATAGCTTCTAAAAGTTTTTCACCCCGACGCATTCCAGCTATCTCATCTTCGGCGGTAGACTCTAGTGCTAGTCGAAAGGTTTCCGCATCACTTTTCTGAAAGCTCAAAGGGGCATAAAGAAACCTTCCAATGGGCTGATGTCGGGCATTCTTGGCAATGTCCGCCGCTACTTCCCAACTATCTTTGGCTGCATTCAAGACACGATCCACTATTTCCTTTTCTTGGGTTATGATTCGCAGCCAAAACCACAGACGCTCGAAAATCACACTGATAGTCAGGACTGACAAAACAAGCAAGGGCCACATCGCTGGGCCACCCTTTTTAAACAAATCTAAAATATCCACTGTTTAGGTTTCCTCCCTCCACTTTTACGGCAATCATCCCACAGCATTTCAATTCTCAAGATTAATGCATAACTACCATATTCTTATAGAAATTCCCCTGATAGATATTTGGCCGTAAGAATCAGTACCGTGTTTTATACTATCTGGGGCGGTTATTCCTACCGGAAGTTTGGCGCATCATTTGTCAAAATTGATTATTACTGGAGGGTCAACATATGAAATTTCCAATCCAATTATTGTACAACTGGTATCGCAATTTGCTTCGTAATCCTATGTACCGTTGGTGGGTAATTTTAGGAACACTTGTTTATATTCTCAGCCCTATAGATATTGCTCCTGATTTTTTACCTATTCTCGGACAAATTGATGATGTTTTACTGTTGTCCATCCTATTTTCTGAGGTGTCTGGCTTAGTGATGACAAGTTGGAAGGCTCGTCAAGGTTCTGATGAACCTAGCACTGAAACTGTGGATGTTGATGCGGTGTCTATTGACTAGGAATGTAAACCCAAAGGTGAGGGCACACAGAGGTAGGCTGAAAAGATGTGCCTCAGGGCCGCTTTGGGTTTTCCTTGGCATGAGTGTGGGTTTAAATGTCTTTGGCAAATTCTGTTAAGAATCTAAAGGCTTTCAATATATAATTTGCACAGTCTTGAGGTGATGTGTCATAGAATGACCTCCAAGCTGAGGCTTTATCTTCGTCATAGCGATGGACTCTTTCGGGATGTTGTTCTAACCAAGCTAATCGCACAGCATGGCCAATTAGTACGTCTAAAACTATATATTCTTCAATTTGTAAGCTGGGATTATTGGCAACAATTGTCGCTAATTCCATCAAGGCTTCAATATTGACTTTGCGGTATTCTGGAGCTTCAATTTTATTCAGTAAATGCTCAATTCGCAGGGCAAAGTTTTTTTCACCTGGTGTCATTTCTGACAAAATCAACTCACTATCTAAACGATTACGCCGTTCTAGTTTATCGCCAATGACAATTCCTTTAGAATGTTTCATTAATAGCCAAACCTGCTGGAAGAAATCTTTTGGTACCCGATTGAGGGCTCCTTGAGCTTGTCGCAATCTCCGCCAACCACCGGGGGGAACGGTACTTTCTTCTTTTTCATTTGTCGGTAGCACTACCCAAGCAATGTCAGTTTCTTTTTGCTTGACGTGCAGTGATTCTTGTTGGCGTAATAATTTACTGATGTCTGTATAACCTGTTAATACTTGATGCAAGCGCATTTTTACTTCAAAGGGTGAAAGTTCCATTAAATGTTCATAGGCTTCATCTTGAGTAACACCCAACTCTTGTACTAATTCACTGGTAATTAGTAAGATTAAATAGCCAACTCTGAGGGTGAGCAACCCTTGAAACAATTGAGGTTCCGACCTCATTAACACACCAAGATAGATGATAATTTCTTGTGTGAGGACGCGATCGCGGATATCTTCACGACAAAAATGATTAATTTTCTCAGTAATTTCTTGGTGGGGCATAGGTACAGAAATCAGTGATGACTTACTGTAAGCTCGACCTACAGCTATTTGCTTGCCCCTGACCAAAATACTCGTTACTGTATCTGATAAGCTGATATCAACCATCTGTCTTAATCCAGCCGCCCGACGTACCACTGCCCAAATGCCTAAATTCCCGGCTTTGGTGTAAACTTCATCAACTAAGTCAGCTGCTGTTACAGAATGGAATGGCCCGCCAAAACCTGTATCAAAATCCAATCCCTGCAAGCGAATTAAAGTTTGTAACAACTCTATTTGTTCATAGAGATTTTCTGATGAGCGTAAAGAAGAAAGCAATAATCCCAAGCTAGTTTCGCATTCCATCTGGAATTCTTGGGTATGTTCTAAACGCCAATTTCCTTCAGGATTATAAGCCAGGTAATAGCAATGGGTGCCGGGGTTTTTCATCGGTGACTGAGAAAATTCTTGATTTGGGAGAAAATCAATTCTTTGCATCCCGGCTGTGAGCATGAGCTGATTGAGTCTTCCCAATTTTACCTGTACACCGTTACACACACCATTTTTCAGTTCCTGCATGAGTTCTAATAAAGCCTGAGAACCGATTTCTAACATACTATGGGTCAACATTAAGGTCAGGGTAGGACGACCTAAATCAATCCAATAATTTTGAATATAAGCAAGTTCACTTCTGATTTGATCTACCAAAAAATGGTAATCAAGGGTTAAATAAAACTGTTGCGAATCCAAAAACGAAGGTAAAAATACAATTGTTTGATTATGAATCCGAAAAAATCTCGATGTAGTCAAACTCCGCAACCGCCGCACAGGACGACCAGTTAAACCGAGTTTGTCGTTACGTCCAATTTGAGTAAAAATTGCCGAAAGTTCGTCAGCTTTTCTCACTTGAATTGGTTCTATTTGTTTAGGTATTTGAGTTTCAATTCCATGAACTTCTAATTTTGCTTGTAAGTCTTCATCTTCTGCTAGCAAAGCAATTTGTACTAAAGCTTCACGTTTTTTACCTATACATAAATGTCTCCCCAATGGGTCAATATCGCCAACGGCTACTAATCCTTCATCTAATAGCTGACCAAGAAAATATAAACTTTGTGCCCATACTAAAGGGATATTTTCGTTAGGTAATCGAGTTTGGCTTTGAGGACTTAACCTCTCAGCTTCTACGTTTTCGCCTGGTACATAATAAATTTCTGGTAATAAACCCACTCCATCACGTTCAATTAGTAATGACTGCAAACGTTCTTGGTAATTTTTGACTTGTTGTCTGTCACCACGAAATAACCCATCTAGAAATAAATAAGTGAAAAATAAAGGCCATTCACATTCAATATGCTCAAATTGCTTCAGTTCCCAAGGTTCGTAGTGTAAGCGTTGGCTATCTTCTAAAACTGTTTGATGTCCATCGCGCAAAAAGCGTTTACAGCCGTATTTACCTTGGAGTTTATGAATAATATCATTGAATGTGCGATGGCGTAATTGCACATCTTCAATAGCAAAAGCTGGATAACTAATCACACTCAATAATGCGGCATCAATTTCTTTAGAAGCCGATTCTCTCGGTAACAGAGATTCTAAGGTAATCCGCGCACGGGCAATTTCATCTGGTAAAACATGAATTACTGATGTTTGACTACCACGCACACCAAATAAATCTAATCCATTGATAGCTTCTAAGGCGGCTTTAGCCATACCTACTGAACTGGCATTTAATTCTGCACTACCATGATTAATTTTATTACCTCGTTCCCAAATCCCATAATCTGGTGTGCGGTAAGCGCGTCCAATGTAATAAACTAAATTTTGAATAAAATTTACTTCATCAATGGTATAGATAATTTGCAATCCCGAAGCCGTCATTTGTGCCAACATCAGTAAAAATATTGATGTGGCATCAATTTGTAAATGTCCCCACTCGTCATCACCCACCACAATGTCGGCGGTAGCAGTATTGTATTTGGCGTGTAACCCATCTAAGAGGGACTGAGTATGTTTAAATCTCTCGACTTTATGAGCTTGACGCAACATTGCAAATAGTAGCCCCCGCATCAGCTTAATGACACTATGCTCCAGTTCATAGGTGCGTCCCTTATAGTCATCAATCTTGCGGTATGCCAGTGCTAAACCCCAAACTGCCAAAATGCTATAAACATTATCTCGTACCCAGGCATCTGTGTAATCACCGTGAGCAGTTATTGCTGTACTTGCAGGAAGCAGACCAGTAATTGGATTCTGACGGCCCAGGATAATTTTCTTGATTTGCTGGTAGTAATGTTCTAATCGATGTGGCAACTCGGTGATTGTTTTCATAATTTTATTTTGGTAACCCTTGGGAATTAAGCTTCCTCGGTTTTCTAAACCGGGGATTTTTGAATAGTCCATAAAGGAACTTTATTGGGCTGACTTAAGCAGCCCCTAGGGATTCTGCCAAGATCAATTCCTAGCCTCACCGCTACCTTTGTCAAACACTGGCTGAAACCAAGTGGCTTCCATGGCTTTCGGCGATTTTCTTGTGAATTGTATGGCTAAGAGAAAAAATAATTAACTACAGATGCATCAACATCGATAATTGTGTTTATAGTAGTTTTCTACTGAAATATTTATTGTGGATATTCGTGAGAAACAAACGGTATTTGTACTACTTCACCTTCAGTTTCCCCCACTTGGACTTTTAAGCCTACACCACCAGCTTTACTACGAATGTAACCTAGTCCAAAATGACCCTTGGTAGTTTCAGTATAACTGGTAAGTTTGCCAACTTTTTCATTCCCAACGGTGATGGCACTGCCAACTGTAGCGGGTGCATTCATGCGGATACCCCAGAGGTACTGCTTTACACCTTTGTATGTATTTAAACGAGCAATGGTTTCTTGACCGATATAGCAACCTTTATTAAAAGAGATTGTTTGCCATAAACCCACTTCTAAAGGGTTGTAATCCTCTGTTAGTTCCGCGTCTGGTGCTGGTCTTCCTTGTAATATTCTTAATGTTTCCCAGGAGCGATCGCTCAACTCTACTGCACCTAATTGTAAGATTTTCTGCCATAATTGCTCTTTGGCTGAGACTGGGAAAATCAAGGTATATCCTGGTGTTGCTAAACCACTACCCACAGCTACTATTACTCCTTCCACCAGTTGATGATGATTGTGGGGTTGACCAATAATTCCTTGAGCCCCTAGGTTTTCTATAATGTGGTCACTTTGGGGACCAATGACGCTAAAGGTTGATGTTGCATCTGTGACATCTTTTAATTGCACTTTGTCAGCAAAAAAGATGTAACGATCTAGCCATTCCAGTAAAGCTTGACGACGGCTAGGGGAAGTGAGCAACAACACCGCATCATTTAAAACATAGGCACTCACTAAGTCAATGGTACGGGCGGTGGATGACACCATTACAGTATCACAGCCCTGACCCGGGTTGAGGATTTGAAAATTATTAGTGCTTTGATTGTGTAAAAAACGCAGCCTGTCCTCATCATAAACACGGATACGTCCCCAGGGAGAGCGATCACATACAGCAACCCCTTCTGTTGCCGCTTGGATAGCTGCTACGTCTTTAGAGTCAATTGCAGATGTTGGCATGGTAATGAAGAGTTGCCCTATTTTATATTGAAAAATTTTCCGTTAAAGAATCTTAGCATATTCAGCTTTACAGTTGGAAACATGAATAAAAGTATAGAAAAAGCTATGTTATTAACTTGTAGTTTATGATTCTCTTGAGGAAGACCCCAAGACCGCACTGACTCAAGGTATACCACTTAGGTGAAGATGCTTGCTGTTAGGGGAGGGGCGTTAGCGCGGCTAAATTCATTGAAATCCATTTGAAGCAAGAATCCCCCGGTTTCTGGCTGGGGGGGGTGTTAATGGACTCCTGAGATTCAATTAGGGTGCTGTGTTTTTTTTCACAAATACAGCCCGGTACACTGGTTCACCTTTGTGTTGAGTAGCTATTTCCCGTTCTGTCGCCACAGGTAAAGGATTTTCTGTTAACCATTCTTCTGTACCAACTCTCTCAAAAGCAAGATTTTCGGCAAAGCGATCGCGCATTTCTGCGGCTACAAACTCTATATCTGATTGCAAAAACACAATGCCTCCAGGGGCTAGATAACCAGCTAGTTCGGCGACTAATTGCTGTTGTACTATACGGCGTTTAGCATGACGCGTTTTAAACCAAGGGTCAGGAAATTGAATAGTGACCCGCTGTAAAGTTCCTGTAGGCAAAGATGATAAGAGGGATTGCAAGGAATTATTCACATTGCAAAATAAATAATAAAGATTTGTTAGACCCAACTGAGAACGTAAATGATTCGCCTCCACTACCAAGGGTTCTCGAATTTCCAAACCCAGAAAATTCCAGTTTGTTTCTATCTGGGACATTTTCAACAAAAACCTGCCCCTAGCACAACCAATATCAAGATGTAGTGGTTGGTGTGGCTGTGTATAAACTTTTTCAAATTCCAGGGCATTTGCTGGGGTTTGATACTTTCTAGCCAGAGGATTTACGTGTTGACGAACTCGGACAATTGCCAAAATTAATGCTTCTCCTTTCGTCAAAAAAACGAACGCGGATGGGTGATCGCAATTCTGATAATTAGCCAGAAAACCTATCATACCAAATGAAATGATCAGAAAGGTGAAAAACCCTTCTTTGCAGTTTATTTAATTCACATTTCTTATCAACTGTTAATTAGACAAAAATCTGAATTACAACTGCCACTACACAGTATTTACAAGCAAGGGTTATACTTTGTAGAAAAGAAGTTTTTCAGTTTGTTTTTAACATTGTCCTCAAAAATCAATGGATCTAAATTTTCGCTTTGCCATAGTTAGTGACCTACACATTGCCCTTCCCCATACTATCTGGGATCATCCCAACCGATTTCATCTGGTAGAAGTTAGTATTGCTGCTTTTGAAAGTGTAATAGAACATTTAACACAACTTAATTTAGATTTTCTCTTACTTCCTGGAGACTTAACTCAACACAGCGAACCCGAAAATCATCTTTGGTTGCAAGAACGATTAGCCAAGCTACCTTTTCCCACCTATGTTGTTCCTGGTAATCATGACGTTCCTGTGCTGACGGCAAATGAGCAATCAATTGGTTTGGCTGATTTTCCTTATTATTACCGCAAGTTTGGCTACGAAAACCCTTGCCGACTTTACTATACACATCAATTGCTGCCAAAAGTGCGCTTAATTGGTCTTAATTCTAACTTTTTTAACGAGGAAGGTGATTTGATAGGGCGTTTGGATACTGAACAACTGATCTGGTTAGAAGAGGTACTAGCAGCAGCTGATGATGAATTAGTAATGGTGATGGTACATCACAATGTTGTTGAGCATCTACCGGAACAATTGCGCCATCCCATAGGTAAGCGTTATATCTTAGAAAATTCTCCGCACTTGTTACAAATTTTACGGCGTTATGGAGTTAAGCTAGTATTTACAGGACATTTACACATTCAGGATATTGCTTGCTCACAAGGAGTTTATGATATCACCACTGGTTCCTTAGTTAGTTACCCCCATCCTTATCGTGTCCTGGAATTTAGACAGGATAATTACGGTAGAAATTGGTTGCAGATTATATCACATCGCATAGAAACATTACCTGATTTTCCGAACCTGCAACATTTATCACGTCAGTGGATGGGCGATCGCTCTTTTCCCTTTTTGGTTAAGCTGTTGACTCAGCACCCCTTAAACTTACCATTATCACAAGCAGAAAAATTAGCTCCTGGTTTGCGGGATTTTTGGGCAAATATTGCCGATGGAGATGCTTTATTAGACTATCCCCAATTTCCCCCAGATGTACGTCGCCACATTCAAACCTATGGTGCGAGGGCCAGTGGTATTCCCACCCTCATTGATAATCACAGCACCTTGCTCTTAGGAGAGTCAAAATGAGGATGTAGGAACCGGGGAAAGGTCAAGCCTCACCACTGATGGGGTGAACAACTGCAAAAACAGAGGTATACCCATGTACAAAGGTATTACCGCCAACAGGGCCGATTTCTCCGTTACAGAAAAAGCCACCTATGGGTATATCTTGAATGTAACGCCTAAATAACTGGGAATCAAAATTAGACTGGCCGTAAAGGCTTTGGCCACGACCCACACAAGAAAACATCAAAGCTGCCGCCGCTGGTTGCAAATAGTCTTGGTTTTGATACTGTTTAAGCAGTAATTCCAAGTCTTCGGCCGAGGCTTTTGCATCACGCAGTTGGAATTGTAGACGTTGACCGGGACGTACGACATCCCCAATAGCGATGGCCCCAACGGATGGATCTACCCCCAAGATACTGCGAATTAAAAAGTCTCCCTGTTGTACGGATGATTTGAACTGATCCATCACTATACCCACAAACAAAGAGTGTTGTGCCAGGATTCGCTCTTGTTCACTCAGGCTAGCAATCATATCTCGTAACACCACTAGCGGAGCTGTTTCATCCAATTCCAGAATGATATTACGTTCAGCTTTTGTCACTTGCATAGGTAGCCCAATGGGTCGGCATCCTTGGGCCACAATTGTTTGTAAAACAATATTCCCACTCAATGCCAACCCTAGGGTTCCCTCACGATACAGCTGTTGATCCAGCCCGTTGGCGGCATCGTGACAAAATAAAGATATCTCACGGCTTAAACCTCCAGAACTAGCCTGTCCCCCGATGATCACCGAGCCAGGGTAGGCAAAATCCAAACCCTGCAATAAATCATTGATTCTCGGAGAAAATCCACTAGACAGCAAAATGAATTGAGGGGCTGGAGATGGTTGCACACCAATTACATTTATCCACGCATCTGGTGAACTATCCAAGTCAGGTAATTGTTCTGCCGTAACATGAAAAGCTTGTACATTCACCCCAGGTAAATGCCCCAAAGTCAGACTAATAGCAGGTACTGTCTCTAATTCTTGGGGTTCTCCTGTAGCTTTAGTACCAATTACCCCCAGACCACTGCACCCAATCATTACAGGTATGGAGAGTTTTTCAGCCAGCAGGGGTAAAAGTCGGGAATACTCACTGGCAAAAGCAGAGGAAATGAATACTAGCCCTAAATCCGCAGGTGCTGTTAAGGAAGACGCAGCCTGTTCTACTACATCTGTAACAGCTGCTTCTAAAGAAGGACGGGTTGATAGGGCATTTGCCCACTGCATTTGGTCTGCCATGAGTTTTGGGCTGTTTTTTTTGGTTAGTCTACTAGGATTTTATTTTTACAACTGGTAACCCCTACTACATAATATACTGAACACAGGGGCGGGTTTTTTATCTAAAGATGCCTAATTGGTAAAATTTGTATGTGATTAGCCAATATACGCAACCATTTTTGGTTTATTTGTTGCCAAGAACCTTGGGTTTATTGATTAACGTTTATTTTCACTATCTTACAGCTAAGTGCAACACAATGGCAATCAAAGTTTATGCACTGTGTATAATAAAAAACGCCAAAAGAATCAATGTATGTCGAGGTTTGGTGTGAAGGGAATGTGATGTAATCTCATGTTCCCTAAAATTGGACATTTTTTATGAATTTAAAATAACATTGCCTTATGTTTCTGGCAACATGTTAGCTTCGGGCAGGAAACCAGTCTTCTCCAACGTAAAACATTTGTTGCACTATTAAGTTCAATGTTTTCTGCATGAAAGTGACCATATAGAAAAATTAAGACAAAGTTTAGGTATTTTTGCCTTAATTTATGATAATTTACATTGTGTTTATGTTTTCAGCATAAATCAGCACAAATATGTAAAAATCCGCCATTAAAACTATCTCCCTAGGGTAGTGACACCGGGATTTTGTATCACTTGTCCAGCAGCAACGTTTCTGTGTGTTTTATATCCATCATACAAATCTATACAAAGATTTATTAAGCATAAATACATTGTTAAACTACAAAAGTAAGTTCTTAACTATACAGAGTCGCTTTTGTATTTTAAGTATGCATAAAAAATCAGGGATATATTTTTTGTCTCTGCATAATTTTTGCCAATGTATTGTAGAATTAATTGTTTATATTATCCACAGTATAGGTAATGCTTAATAGATTCCTAACTATTTTATTCAAGATGGATCATTAAGCTAAAATACTCAACGTAACAGCTAAGTCGTTAGAATGGTAAACGATAAAACAAAAAAACGCCATTCTGAAAGTTTTTCTATACTGGTACTTAAACCACACAAAGAGACTAAACTATGAGCGACATCCAAGAAACAATTGCAGCAGAAGTACAACAAGCTCGTACTGTCTGTGACATTTCCGGTAGCAACTCGGCTGAGTGTGCAGCTGCTTGGGATGCGGTGGAAGAATTACAAGCTGAAGCTTCCCATCAGCGTAACAAAAAGCCAAAAAATTCCCTAGAGCAGTACTGCGACGATAACCCAGAAGCTGCTGAGTGTCGGGTTTACGACGACTAAAGACTGAGTTGGTAAATTTGTTTTACCCCACTAGCAAGCAACTAGAATCTACTTACTGATATCTTGCAACTGGCCGTTAACCCCAAATCCACTTGAAATCCACTTGAAATCCACCCTTTTTAAACATCTTCTCTCTACTGAGGAAGGTAAGTTGACAAGCATAGATTCGGGTGAGTCTAGGAGGTTGATGTTGAGAATCTATAGATCCTGAACAAAAATTGCCAATGACTGTAAAGATAAGGTTTTTTTTGGACGTACTAGGTCATAATTTGGGCATGAGTTCCTTAACTCTCCCGATGGTGTTATGGCATGGTGCAGGGTGTTTAAGTTGAAGGTTTGCCAGTTGCTTGTTTTTTTTAACCGGAACTTCAGCAAACTCCGAATAATTGATTTAAATTTATTATTAGTTTAAAAAAAATTATGAATGAAGTGTGGTTTCGCCAGTTTGTCTGGACTGACTATCGACTGGCTTTATTATTTTTAGTGTTTATTCCTCTAATTCTACTAATTTGGGTATTTGTACAAAAAGCTGAAGGAATGCAACGCCTGTTAACTATTTACTGGAGAGTATCCAGTCTCCTATTCATCACGATTTATTTGATGATTGCTCAGTACCCGGTTAGCTTTATCTCCGCCTTGATGGCGCGAATTCTGATTCCCATTTCCCTGTGGTTCTGGGTGGATCTCAACGATGAAATTGAGTATCACCCCAGTAGCCCTTTAAAGCTGATTTTTGTCTCCTGGCGCTGGGCTGTAACTGTTTATTCTATTTTGGGTGCAGTTGCTCTTGTACCTTTTATTGGCTGTGCTTTATCGGAAACAGGGATTAAAACTTCCCGTTGTCAAGTTTGGTTTGAGGCACCCTTACTATTTAAACAATATTTCCATTATAATAGTAAACCTGGTTTTCTAGGCTTTCTGGGCATAGTTGGTTTAGTTGTTTATGTGGTTTATTTGACCTACTTTGTCCTGGTTAAACTGGGCAAACAGGGCCGTTCAGCTACACAACACTAGTTCACGATGAATAATTCTATTGGTAAGCGTTTGGAACAATACACAAGCAAACGCCCCCAAGAAATTTTACTGGTAACATTGAAAGTCGGGGACGGGCAAGATAAAGTTGCGATTTTTAAAGGTTTCTCTAGCTCCTTGATGCGCCCAACCGCATTTGACCCAGATGTGCCCGTTGTACCGGATGGAGCAATGATTTTGAGTGTTGATCGCATCAAAAGTCCTTACAATCCTGAAGCGCCTCGTTACATCCAAAAAGAAATTTCTTGGGAAGCTATGGAAGTTTTACTCGCGGAAGTTGGTGTTTGATGGTCATTGGTTATTAGGAATTTACAATTTTTGCTCATTCCCCTAGAATTATGTCTCTTTCTGGATATACTCTCCCGGTTTTTGCCTGTGCTTCTGCTATGGCCGCCTTGCATTGGTTACGCCACCGTCAACCTTTAACATCTGTGTCGGTGGACTTGATTGAACCGCCCCAAATTGCAGAAATATCAATTGAACAGGTAGCAGGACTGTGTAACAATACGGCTTTGGCAATTACTCGCAGTGAACCAGGTGATAACCTAGATTTAACCAGAAATACGCCAATTTGGGCAATGGTACAATGGAGGGTTGGAGATGGGGAAAATGTAATTATTCAAGGTGGAGAAGGTGTTGGTAAACAGATCAATGCTGATAACCAACCGGCTATTTATGCCTATGCTCAAAAGCTGCTACAAGATAATCTCAACCGGATGCTCGCAGATGACGAGAAAATCACAGTGAATATTATCTTACCAGAGGGGCGATCGCTTGCTGTTCGCACTTCTAATTCTGCTTTTGGTGTAGTGGAAGGACTTTCGCTGTTGGGGACTAGTGGTATTTCTCAACCTTTGAGTACACCGGATCAATTAGGTGCTTTTCGCAGGGAATTACAACACAAAGCCACTCGTTTTCAAAGTTTGGTATTTTGTATTGGCGAAAATGGTCTTGATTTGGCGCGTCAACTCGGTATTAATCCCGAACAACTGGTAAAAACTGCTAACTGGCTAGGGCCATTGTTAGTGGAAGCTGATCTGTTGGGTGTCAAAGAAATTTTATTATTTGGCTATCATGGTAAGTTGATGAAGTTAGCCGGGGGAATTTTTCACACCCATCATCACTTGGCTGATGGTCGTCGGGAGATTTTAGCCGCGCATTGTGCCCTAGCCGGTTTAAAGTCAGAAGATATAGGGGTTGTCTTTCATAGTCCTACAGCTGAAGATGCATTAAAACACCTAAAATATTTAGATGCAGCAACAGGTAGTGATTGGGTTAATCAAGTTTATGGTGCCATGGCTGAAGCTATCGATAGCCGCTCCCAAGAATATATTCAAAACCATAGTCAGCGGGGAAGCAATGCTACAGTTTGCGGTTCTGTTCTTTTTGACCGCCATCGCGAAATTATCATCAAGAGCAAAATTGGTTGCCTCTTAAGCAAAAAATTATGTTAATTTATTATGAATAATCATAAATAATTCAAATAGATATTTTTTTAGTAGCTACTCTCTGTTAAATCTTTCTTTGTCATACCATGCCATTAGCATGGCTAGTAAGCTTATTCTACAAGAGCGTTTGTTGGCGACATACTCAACCATTCACTTGCTCAACCAGGCGATGAGTGACATCGAGTTTAAACTACAAAGCGCCCATCTATTTCACATTCACAACTCCCCCCATCATGAATACAGTGGTGACTCTGCCCAATGAACAAGCATCTCAAATGGAAAATTTGGGTAAGCTAGACCGTCAAATAATCCTAATTTTAGACTTTGGTTCACAATATTCGGAATTAATTGCCCGTCGGATCCGGGAGACTCAAGTATACTCGGAAGTTCTCTCATACCGCACAACATCTGAACATTTACGAAAACTAAATCCCAAGGGCATTATTCTCTCCGGTGGACCTAGTTCAGTTTATGCTGACAATGCCCCCCATTGTGATCCAGAAATATGGAATCTGGGCATTCCCATTTTGGGTGTTTGCTATGGTATGCAGTTGATGGTTAGTCAACTCCATGGTGAAGTGGCAAAAGCCGAGCGGGGTGAGTATGGCAAAGCGTCATTATACATAGATGATCCAACAGACTTACTAACTAACGTTGAAAATGGCACTACCATGTGGATGAGTCACGGAGATTCAGTGACCAAGATGCCATCAGGGTTTGAGGTGTTAGCTCATACAG
This sequence comes from Umezakia ovalisporum Ak1311, assembly GCF_029891685.1. NCBI lineage: Bacteria > Bacillati > Cyanobacteriota > Cyanophyceae > Nostocales > Nodulariaceae > Umezakia > Umezakia ovalisporum. The sequence continues at coordinate 54,924 of NZ_JANQDJ010000018.1, forward strand.
AAAACACCCCCTGTGCTGCCATTGCCAATCACGACAAGAAACTTTATGGTGTACAGTTTCATCCTGAAGTAGTACATTCCATTGGTGGCATAGCATTAATCCGTAACTTTGTTTATCATATCTGCGATTGCGAACCCACCTGGACAACAGAAGCTTTTGTTGAGGAAGCAATTCGCGAAATTCGCGCCAAAGTTGCTGACAAGCGGGTACTGTTAGCATTATCTGGGGGGGTGGATTCTTCTACCCTAGCCTTTTTACTTTATAAAGCCATTGGCGATCAGTTAACCTGTGTGTTTATTGACCAAGGCTTTATGCGTAAATTAGAGCCGGAACGGTTATTGAAACTATTTAAAGAACAGTTTCACATTCCCGTTGAGTATGTCAACGCCCGCCATCGGTTTTTAGATACCATTAAAGGTGTTACAGATCCCGAAGAAAAACGCCGGTGCATTGGGCATGAATTCATCCGGGTATTTGAAGAAACATCTAAACGCCTCGGACAGTTTGATTATTTAGCACAGGGGACTCTGTACCCAGATGTTATCGAGTCTGCTGATACCAATGTTGATCCCCAAACCGGGGAACGAGTGGCGGTAAAAATCAAGAGTCATCACAACGTTGGTGGTTTACCCAAGGACCTGCGATTTAAACTGGTAGAACCATTACGGAAACTGTTTAAAGATGAAGTCCGTAAAGTAGGGCGTTCCATTGGTTTACCAGAAGAAATTGTCCAACGTCAACCCTTCCCGGGTCCTGGTTTAGCAATTCGCATCTTAGGGGAAGTCACCCCCGAAGGGTTAAAGATTCTCCGGGATGCTGATTTGATTGTTCGCCAAGAAATTAACAAACGTGGTTTGTATCACGAAGTTTGGCAAGCATTCGCTGTTTTGCTGCCAATTCGCAGTGTGGGGGTTATGGGGGATAAACGTACCTATGCTTACCCCATTGTCTTAAGAATTGTCACCAGTGAAGATGGTATGACCGCTGATTGGGCCCGTGTACCTTATGATGTACTGGAAGAAATTTCTAACCGCATTGTCAATGAAGTGAAAGGTGTTAATCGCGTGGTTTACGATATCACCTCTAAGCCACCTGGAACCATAGAGTGGGAATAATTTTCGCCCCCACATTTATTTAATCAACCACTATAAACACAATAGACACAGATGAACAATAATTCATCTGTGTTTTTTGATACTTTAAGTATGATTGGCAATATATTTGCAACAAATCCAGAAAAGTTTTTATACATTTCATATTGACTTTTATTCTTAAAAGTTTTAGATTCTTTTATGAAATAGTTGAAAGTAATTAGCAGTATTTTTGCAAATAGTTCTTGATGGAGAAGGGTAAATGAGTATAAACAAAAAAAGCTTGTTGGGTGCAGGGGCAGCATTAATGGCCTTAATGGGTCTAGGAATTACTACTTTTAGTGGAATGGAAGCAACAACAGCTAATCCTACTTCTAATCAACAAGCACCGCGGTTAATTGCACAAAAACTGAAAAATTTAAGAGTAATTTTTCCTAGTCGTGCTGATTCAACAGATTTGCAATCTAAGGCAGATGCTGTAGCAGCTTTTTTATCCAAGGAAATGGGAATCTCTGTCAAAGCACAGATAGGTGATGATACAGCTGCGGTGGAAGCTTTGAGAGCAAATCGGGCTGAGGTAGCTTTTTTAAGCAGTCGTCCAGCTTTGAAAGCTGAAGAATTGGCAAATGCTCGTTTGTATCTGGCAGAAGTACGCGATAACTACTCTGGCAGATTCACTTATAATTCGGTATTCGTTGTGCGGGACAATAGTGCCTTCAAAAGTGGAAAAAATGCTAAAACAACCCTAGAACAACTACGGGGCAGAAGAATAGCATTTACATCTCCTACTTCAGGGTCTGGGTTTATTTTTCCTGTGAGTGAATTGGTAAAACAGGGGTTTGTCTCCGATCGCGATCGCCTCAATGTTTTCTTTGGTCAAATTGCTTATGGTGGTAACTACAGCAAAGCCTTACAAGCATTACTACGTGGTCAAGCAGACGTAGCTGTTGTTTCAGAATATGCTCTGTTACCACCTTACATTACAGAAGAAGACAGGAAACAGTTGCGAGTACTGTATGGAATTTCTGGTGTACCTGCTCATGGTATCGTTATTGATGATAGAGTTCCTGCACCTGACAGAGAAAGATTAATTAACGCTCTACTCAAATTAAATCAGTCATCAAATAACCAACTGCTACGTAACTTGTATAACTCTACCGAATTGGTGAGAGTGGATCATGATCGTCACTTAGCACCAATTCGTAAAGCTCTCCAGCGTGTGGGGATAGAACCCTAAAATTGGTGCTGTGTACCTAAGGGCGGGTTGAAGTAGTAAATTTGTGAATAGATACAATTTTTGCTAAATCCGCCCTGAAATAAGTTTTATATCCGTAAATTGATGAAATTGACCAAGGCAGAGGATGAGTGATTACGTAATTGAATGTCACAACTTAGAGACACCTTATGTTGGCTCTTTGAATCGCCCGATCCTCAATGATATTAACTGTCAAATTAAGCAGAGTGAATTTGTTGTACTGCTAGGACTCAATGGTGCTGGTAAGTCTACATTATTGCGATCACTTGTGGGGTTAGTACCATTAGTCAGGGGAGAAGTTCGGATTAACGGCGTGGCAATAAATACACGCATACTACCCCATATCCGCCGCGATGTAGGAATGTTGTTTCAAGGTGGTGGGTTAATTCCCCAGTTATCAGCAATTGAAAATGTGTTGTGCGGTAAGCTCGGCACAAAAACAGCTTGGCAAACACTATTGGGCTTTCCTAAACGGGATCGCTTTTTAGCATTAGAATTACTCAAACAGTTGGGTTTAAAAGACTTAGCCTATCAAAAAACTAGCAAACTCAGTGGTGGACAGCAACAAAGAGTGGCCATCGCTCGTGCTTTAATTCAATCACCAAAAGTACTTTTAGCAGATGAACCCACTAGCGGCTTAGATGTTATTGCTGCCCAACAAGTAATGGAAGCTTTAGCTGAATTACACACCCAGCATGGCATGACCATTGTCACAGTTCTACATGACTTAGGAATAGCGGCCAAATATGCCCAGCGTGCCATTATTCTGGATGCTGGCTGCATCGTCTATGAGGGGCCTTGCGATAACTTGCAAGCTCAGTTTTTAGTAAATGGTCATTAGTCCAGAGTCCATAGTCGGTAGTAATTACTTTAGGTGACTTTAGTGGCCATCAAGTTTATTTTTGGTTTTGAATGTACATTATGGGTTAAACTGAGGTGTTAAATGTGTTTGCCATGTTTCCCTGGTGTGTACTATTTTGAATCAAATCTGAATCGAAAAACCTACTGGTTTGCTGAATTAGTTTGTGAGAAAGTGCCTGATCAAAAACTTCAAAATACCATCTGTGGGATAGTTGAGTAGTTAAATTTATTTGCACCGACCTACTTGTAATGATTTGTCCACCAATTTCTAAATTTCTTGGCCGCTACTCTTGGGTAAGTCCCTTAGTCATCTTATTAATTGCTGTTATAGTTTATGGTTGGGCTTTGCAAGGGCTTCGGCTTGATTTTGAACTGCTGACATCTAGCGCCCCCTACATTACTGATTTTATTTCGCGCTTATTTCCTCCGGATTTTACAGTTATTGACATTGCCATCAAAGCACTGATTGAAACTGTACAGATGTCTCTTTGGGGAACAACCATTGGCGCTATTCTCTCTGTACCAATAGCCGTTGCTAGCGCTAGTAATGTTGCTCCTACTTGGCTGCAATGGCTGGCTAATTTGGTGCAAAATGCTGTGCGTTCTGTCCCTTCAATTATTCTCGGGCTAATTTTCGTTGCTGCCACAGGTTTAGGGGCACCTGCAGGGACTCTGGCTTTAAGTATATATACTATCGGCTATTTAGCAAAGTTTTATCAACAAGCTATTGAAGCACTTGAGCCTCGGTCTTTAGAATCTCTACAAGTTATAGGGGCATCTCCATGGCAAATTGCTCAATATGGAATTTTACCACAAGTGCTGCCCCTGAGTTTGGGTTATACCTTATGGATGTTTGAGTACAATATTCGTGCTGCTTCTGTGTTGGGGGTGGTGGGTGCAGGTGGTATTGGTTTTCAGTTAAAAAGTTATATTGATGGGTTTGAATATACCAAAGCCACAACCATGATGTTGGTACTTTTGGTAGTTGTGACAGTGATAGATGGTTTCAGCAGCCAGTTGCGTCGTCGCCTTGAATCGACATGATAGCCACTTGCTCATCAAGCACCCATACCCGAATATCGTTTCAATCCAATACGCCACAGCAGACGATTTGCACCCAAAAATATCAATATCCAACCTAACATTGATACAAATCCCCGTCCTACATCTACAGGTAGTCCCACCAAAAGACTTGCAGGGAAAGCAATCAAATAGGGAAAAGGTGTAAACATGACTATGATTCTCATAGGTTCGGGAAAAACATCTAAAGGCGCAATTAACCCAGACAAAAATAAATAAAACAAAAACCAGAAATTTTCCAAAGCGCTAGCACGTTCAGTCCAAAAGGCGAACATACAAAATGTGTACTGAATGACAAACCGTAAGACAAAAGCTAGAATTATGGCTAAAGCAAACAGTAATAATTGCCCCAAACTTGGTAACCAAAGAGCTTGGGGATAAAGCATAAAAAACAAGACTACCAGTAACACTGCAAAAGGTAGGCGTGCTGCCCTTTCAGAAATATGAGCTGCAACGTGGTGCCATACTGGATCTAGGGGTTGTAACAACCGGGATGATAACTTACCCTCCACTACTTCCCTTTCAAAATCCCAAATTACCCAAACAACAGTGATTTGCCTCACAAAAAAAACCGTGATGAAATAACGGGCAAAATCTAGAGGTTTTAAACCAAACTCTCCACCTTGAGCCGCTTGTATCCACACACCCATTAAAATGATTGGCAAAGCCCCAGACAAAACCCATAAAATTAGTTCTGCCCGATACTCAACCATGTAGGCATAGTAAACAGAAAGAAAAGTTAAGATTTTACTAATAATTTTTTTCACTGCAATTACAAATTACGAATTACACCACTCCAGCTTGAAAAACCCTACCAATCACTTCTTCTATTGGCGGTTCGGTTACGGTTAAATCGATGACTTCTAAATCAGCTAAAATCCGAGATACTGAGCGAGTCAGGTTTTCTCGTGGGACGATGAAACTTACTGCTCGTCCCTCCAAGAGTTGCACATCACCATAAAACTTCAGCTTTTCCCTTGGTTGGGGCTCGGCTAACTCAATGTGGACTTCCCGGTGAGGAGCGAAACTTTCCAGCAGTCCATCCAAACTACCGTCGTACATTAAACTTCCCTGGTGAATCAACAGCACGCGCTCACATAAAGCAGTAATATCAGCCATGTAATGGCTAGTTAATAATACTGTAGCTTGATAACGCCGATTATACTCACGCAAAAAGTCCCGCACTGCCACCTGTGCATTTACATCTAGTCCTAGTGTCGGTTCATCTAGGAACAATACATGAGGATGGTGCAAAAGTGCTGCTAACAGTTCGGCTTTCATCCGTTCACCTAAAGACAATTTTCTTATCGGTTGAGTCAGCTTACCTTCTAAAGTCAGCATCTCTGTTAATTCCCCGACTCGCTTTTGGAATTCTTTATTCGAGATGTTGTAAACAGCAGCGTTGATTTTTAAAGAATCCAGTGCTGGCAAATCCCAGATTAACTGCTGTTTCTGACCCATAACCAAGGTAATTTTTTGTAAAAATGCTTCTTGGCGAAGAAATGGTATGTGTCCAGCCACTCTGACTGTTCCGCTGGTGGGATGAATCAGCCCTGTAAGCATTTTTAAGGTGGTGGTTTTACCGGCACCATTAGGCCCCAAAAAACCCACCACTTCCCCAGGTGCAATTTCAAAAGAAACATCTTGTACTGCTTTAATTGAACGGTAGGTGCGACGGAAAAAGTGGGTGATTGTGCCTTTTAGACCCGGTGATTTAACAGCCACTGGGTAAAATTTACTCAGATTTTCTACAGTGATGATTGACATAAAATTGACATAAATTTTATCTTTAAACCACAGATTTTATCTGTGTTTAAATACCAGTGTTACTTTAAACGTCCAGAGCGCAAAATACTAATAACTAGCCACAAACCTAATAAACTGGCAGCAGCAAAAAGAACGCTACTTAAAACAGAGAGTTGAGTTGTTTGGGTTTTGGTAGAAATAATTGCTGCTCCCATAATTAGAGAGCCTACTAGTATGCTAAAAGATAATCTGTTAGCAGCATCATCCATAGTCCGCCGCATACCATCTAAACCGTTTAGGGAAAGATTCCACTGTAAGGTTTCAGAAGTAACTCGATCTAATAACAGTTCAATTTGCCGGGGAGATTGTAACGATAAACTCTTAATATCTAGGGCAGTTCTTAACAGCGATCGCACTGGATTTTCCCCTAATAGTTGCCGCCGAAACAAATCTGTAATTAATGGTTGAATTTCTTCAAATAAATTAACTTGTGGGTTGAATGCACGAGCTACTCCTTCTAAATTTGCGAGGGTTTTAGCATATAAGCCCATATTGCTGGGTAAGGGAATTTTATTATTACGGGCGACTTGTAAAATTTCATAAATTACCTGACTAAAATTTATTTCAGTCAAGCTGACATTATGATACTTCCGCAACATGCGATCATAATCATTTTCTAACCGTGATAGAATCACCGGCTGGGAAGAACCTGCTAACTGTAAAGTTAATTGAGCGCATCGACCCGCATCTAAATCAATGATTGCTAACAGCATTTCTGTTAATATCTGCTGGGTGCGGGGGTCAAGCCTGCCTACCATTCCACAATCTAAAAGCCCAATTCGACCATCTACGAGATAAAATAAATTGCCAGGATGGGGGTCAGCGTGAAAAAATCCGTCAATATATAACTGCTGGAAAAATGCTCGAAACAGCAAAGTGGTGATTTCTTGACGTTGTGTGTGAGGATCTTTACCTTTTTGCAAGTTATTCAAATTTGCCGCCAGTAAAGGTACTCCATCCAGCCATTCCATGACCAATAACTTTTCTGTGGTTAAGTTCCAGAAAATTTCTGCAACTACCAATTGTTTGGGATCAAACCAGCGACTACGGGATAAATTACCTCGCAACTCATCTGTAAAGCTAGCCTCCAATGTGAAATCTAACTCATCTTCTAAAGCTTTAGTAAATTCTTTAGCAATAGATTTAATTTCGTAGGTTTGCCCAAAATCTGTCCGGGCTACTAAATCAGCAATACCTAAAATAAGAGCGATATCTTGGGGAACAGTGAGTTCAATTCCTGGACGTTGCACCTTTAAAGCCACTTCTTTACCATCTACTAATGTGGCTCGATGAGTCTGGGCGATTGATCCCGCCGCTACGGGAACAGGATTAACTGTACTGAAAGTTTCTTCAAGTGGACGTTTAAGTTGTTTGCGAATGATTACTTCTACTTCTGTCCAAGGAACTGGGGGTACTTCATTTTGCAAAGTTGAGAGTTCTTCAATATAGGTAGCATTCAGTAAATCTGGACGGGTGGAGAGTAACTGACCAAGTTTGACATAAACTGGCCCTAAATCCACCAGGATATTTTTTAAAACCGCAGGTGTGGGTAGCTGAGGTTCATCAGTTTTACCACCAGTCAGTAACCTTCGCATATAGTCCCAGCCATGACGGAAGACTACTTCGATGATTTCTCGTTGACGAGGAACAGTTTGGGTGAGGAACATGGTGGGAAAATGGGGAGAGGGGAGAGATAACAAAGATCAGGGAGATGGAAAGACCAGGAATCAAAAATAATTTCTCTTTCCCTTGGTCTGTGGATCCTATTCTCCCTAATCATGACAACAGACATTCCATTTATAGTAGAGGCAACAAATTTTCAGCCTCTGCTCAGGGTTTTAACTCTTAAAGCCTCGGATTTACAACAGTTCAGTCCATCGGGGATCATTTGCTAAGGTTTTGAGAATCTGCTTAATTTCTTGGCTACGTTGTTTGTTGATGACAAGAGTGACGTTGCGATCGCGCACAATCACCACATCCTCTAAACCAATAGTAACAATTACATCTTCTGAATTAGTAGCATAAATAATAGCTCCCTGGGTATCTAATCCTACATGGGTAGCAATTTCTACATTGGGATTCTCTGGTTTTTTCAGCAAGCGCTCAAGAGCATTCCAATCACCTAAATCATCCCAACCAAATTCAACTGGTAAGACATATGCTAAATTTGTCTTTTCCATGAGTGCATAGTCTATACTCTGTTTAAGTAACTGAGGATATATATCAGGGCCTTCTTGTTCTAATGGTTTGATAATTTCCGGTGCGTGGGTATATAGTTCCTTGAGGACGACTCCGGCTCGAAATACAAACATACCACTATTCCAGCTAAAACCCCCGGTTGATAAAAAAGTTTCTGCTGTTTCGCGGTTGGGCTTTTCAGTAAAGCGGTTGACGTGATAGGCTGGCAAGTCGTTAAATCTACCAATGTTTTCGCCTTGTTCAATGTAGCCGTAACCAGTTGATGGAAAAGTCGGCTTAATCCCTAGGGTGACAATTGCCTCGGTGCTTGCTGCTAACTGGGTAGCAGCCCTTAAGGCACCTTCAAATGCCTCTTGGTCAGCTATCCAGTGGTCAGAGGGAAAAAAGCCGATAATTGCGTCTTCTCCGTAACGCTTTTTCATTTCCAAACTTGTCCAAGCTACAGCAGCGGCGGTATCCCGCCCCTGTGACTCAACTAATAAATTTTGCTCTGGTAGTTCAGGTAGTTGTTGTTTTACACCTGCGGCTATCTGACTAGAAGTAATCACCCAAAGGTTATTCCAACCACTTGTTACTGCTAATAATCGATCAGCAGTTGCTTGTAATAGACTTCTAGCGCTACCATCAAGACTTAAAAATTGTTTAGGTCGGTCTTTGCGGCTGAGGGGCCAAAAACGCTCACCTTTGCCACCGGCAAGAATTACAGGGAACAGTGAAATACTCATATTGTCTACACACCAAGGTCAGATCACTATCAGTTTACAGTGAGCTTTTGCCCTGCCGAGATTTGTGGCTGCCATTAATATACCTTTAGGGAGTGGTTAACTGGGGAGATAATTTGTGATTAAACAATTTCAAAGGTCAGAAAATCAGGTGACGTCTCAACAAATACCAGAATTAGAACTAGAGGATAGACCTCAACCAGTGCAATGGGTGGACAATGGGCTAGAAATTCAAAAGCCATCAGCCCTAAATCTGGAGATTGTCACTCATGAGCCGGGAAACATTTCCCGTACTGTTGTTGAGTCTGTGGGGGCAATTCCCAATGAGCTGTATGATCGGTTAGGCTTGACCATGCCTCGATGGCTACTGTGGTCACTAACTGTGGTGGTGGGAATAGTTTTTTCCGGTCTGCTGATATCTACTTTGGCTCTGTGGACTCCACTGTGGAGCAGTTTAGATCGCACCGAGGAAGAACTAGGATTTTCTGGGAAGGATGAGCAGAAAGTCCCCTTACCTGGGGAACTATGGGGGAATATTTCTCGGTATAAGCTATCACGACCGATGAATATCTTAATTATGGGGGTTGATCCTGTTAAAGGTACGGTTGATGGCTCACCGGAAAGTTTTGCCGGCACTAGTGATACCATGTTGCTGGTGAGGCTTGACCCCACTAATCAAACAATGCGGGTACTTTCAATTCCCAAGGATACGATGATTGCTATCCCGGAAAAGGGATTGACTAAAGTATCTGATGCTAATGCTCAAGGCGGACCTGTGTTAGCTGCACGGGTGGTGAGCCGGACTTTAAACAATGCTCCCATCCATCGCTATATACGTATTTCTACTAGTGGTTTAAGGCAGTTAGTGGATCAATTGGGTGGTGTTGATGTTTTTGTACCGGAAAAAATTGAATATCGTGAGAGCAGCCGTCAGCTATCCATGAATTTAGTCAGTGGTTGGCAAACCCTTGACGGCGAACAAGCAGAAATTTTTGCCCGGTTCCGTGAGCCAGGACTGGGGGATCTACCAAGGGTACAACGACAACAAACCCTGATTAAAGCGTTACTTCAACGGCTCAATAGCCCCACTGTTTTACCTAGATTACCGCAATTAACAGGCCTAATGCGGAAATATTTTGATACCAACCTCAAAATAGAAGAAATGATGGCCTTGGTAAATTATTCTGTCAAACTAGAACGGGATAATTTGCAAATGACCATTTTGCCGGGTATGTTCAGCCGATTTAGTCAAGACCCCAATAGTTATTGGTTGAACCTGAATCAACAACAGACTTTATTGAATGACTATGTTGGCGTGTATGTACCTGGGTTACAGGACGATTTACGTCCGGTTACTGAGCGTGCAATTGCTATTCAAAATGCTGCCAATAAACCTCAGCTAACAGAAAAAGTGATCAACTATCTGAAAGCAAAAGGTTTTACCAATGTTTATACATTGCCTGATTGGCCTGATACCCAAATGCATACTCAGATTCTTGTCCAAAAAGGTCATCGCCAAACAGGGGTTGAACTAGAAAAAGTCATGGGTTTGGGTCAAATTGACGTGTTGGCAACAGGGGATTTAGCATCGGATCTCACTATTCGTATTGGGAAAGATTGGAATTAGTTCTTGATCATTGGTCATTAGTCATGGCTGATTATGTAACTTTTGGTTTCTGGGTAAGGGGTAAATGCACTAATAGTTTATTAGACTAATGGCTAATGATTAGCAACGAAATCTGTCAAATGATGAAAAAATTTCTACTGAGATTATTAAGTTTGTTGGTGATGTTCGTTTTGGCGTGGTTATGGGTGATTACCAATCCTCAACCAGCTTTTGGTCAAATCAACACCATTAATTACAGCAATAGCAATCTAGAAAATCGTGATTTTTCTAACATCAATTTAGCTGGGGGTACTTTTGTGGCCGCAGAAATGCGGGGAATAAATTTTCAAGGCGCAAACTTAACTAATGCCATTCTCACTAAAGGAGTTTTATTAAAAGCCAATTTAGAAGGCGCAAATCTCACGGGTGCTTTAGTGGATCGTGTGACTATGGACGGCGCAAATTTGAGAAATGCTATTTTCACAGAAGCGACTATGACCCGTAGTCGTTTTTATGATGCAGATATCACTGGTGCTGACTTTACCAATGCTTTAATAGACCAGTATCAAGTGGCTTTAATGTGCCATGGCGCTGATGGGATTAATCCAGTCACCGGCGTAGCTACACGCGATAGTTTAGGATGTCGCTAAACAAGATTAGGAACTGGGAAAATTAATAATAGTGACACAACAAGACTCTAAACCCTCTCGCTCTTTCGCTGGAATTGCCGGCATTGTCGCCGCAGCTACCTTAATTAGTAAAGTTTTTGGGTTAGTGCGACAACAGGCGATCGCTGCTGCTTTTGGTGTTGGTGCTGCTGCCACTGCCTACAGTTACGCTTACATTATTCCTGGTTTTCTTTTAATCTTACTCGGTGGTGTCAATGGTCCATTACACAGCGCCGTTGTCAGTGTTTTGGCCAAGAACCAACGGGAAGAAGCCGCGCCCCTGGTAGAAACAGTCACCACTTTGGTGGGTGGATTGCTCTTGGTGGTGACATTTGCTCAAATTTTCTTTGCCGATGCCATCATTGATATTGTGGGTCATGGCTTGGAACCAACCACCAGAGCCATCGCCATTCAACAAGTCCGCATCATGGCACCAATGGCTGTACTTGCGGGTTTAATCGGCATAGGTTTCGGCACACTCAACGCCGCCAATCAGTATTGGTTACTCTCCATTAGTCCGTTGTTATCCAGTGTAACCGTGATTGCCGGCATTGCTATCTTAACCGCTCAACTAGGTAAAGATATTATCAACCCAGAATACGCCTTCATTGGTGGTATGGTCTTAGCTTGGGGAACCTTAGCAGGGGCGATTCTGCAATGGCTAGTACAGCTAATTGTCCAGGGGCGTTTAGGATTAGGCTCATTACGCTGGCGATTTGATTTTCAATCTCCGGGGGTGCAAGAAGTGATTAGGATTATGACTCCCGCCACAATCTCCTCTGGTATGATGCCCATTAATGTGGCTACAGACCTTTACTTTGCTAGTCCCATCCCTGGGGCGGCGGCTGGTTTTAACTATGCCAATCTCCTTGTGCAAACACCTTTAGGTATTATTTCTAATATTATTTTGCTGCCTTTATTACCAATGTTTGCTAAATTGGCAGCCCCAGAAAATTGGCCACACCTGAAATTACGCATTCGCCAAGGAATTTTACTCACCGCTGTCACTATGCTACCTTTAGGGGCTATGATGGTGGTTCTTTCTGTACCCATTGTCCAGATAATATATGAGCGAGGGGCTTTCAAACAAGAAGCTACACAGTTAGTTGCATCGCTTTTGGTTGCTTACGGTATTGGGATGTTTGTTTATTTAGGGCGTGATGTGTTAGTACGGGTATTTTATGCTCTGGGAGATGGACAAACACCTTTCCGCATTAGTATGTTTAATATCTTCCTCAATGCTTTACTGGATGCAATTTTAGTCAAACCTTTTGGCGCTACGGGTATTGTCTTGGCAACAGTGGGTGTTAATTTCAGTTCTGTATTAATGCTGTTATGGTTGCTCCAAGGTAAACTCAATGGTTTACCTTGGCGTGAGTGGAGTTTGCCAATTTTGGGTTTAACTGCTGGTAGTGTTGTCGCTGGGTTAGCCAGCTTTGGTACTTTGGTTAGTTTACAGCAGTTGTTAGGTAGCCAAGGGTTAATTATTCAACTGTTGCAGTTATGTATATCAGGGTTAGTGGGAATTTTAGTGTTTGCTATTATTGCTTCATGTATGAAAATACCAGAAGTTAATGCTGTTATTGTAGGTGTGGGTCAAAAATTTTTCAGAAGATAGTTAGTAATTGGTAATTAGGCTTTGCTGAATAAAGGTGAAACTGCCCTGTTTGTTATTATGGTTAGTAGAGATGTTGGATAAAACATTTCTACAAAGGTTCAATGAGCAACGCCTTAATTTTTAAGATGTCAATCACTACTCAGCTAGGGAAATCTAACTTGCATTCAAGTGCTTTTTTTTGCATGGTTTTGAAAATGTTGTAAAATCCATTAGCACGGGAAGGAGTGAGACTGACATTTAGACCTGTTTCTTGAATAAAATCGGGAGTGAGTTGGACAATTTCCCCAGGAGTTAGTCCGTTTAAGCCTTCCACCAACAGCGCCACCAATCCCTTTGTTAACTGAGAATCAGAATCACCCTGGTATAGAACCTTACCATCTTCCAGTCCTGCGGTGATATAAACTTGAGATACACAACCAGGAACTTTGTTTTCTGGAACTTTGCTAGTTTCTGGAAAATCATTCAGCTTCTGAGCATACCAGATTAATTGTTCGTAACGACGCTTCGGGTCGGTAGCACGTTGAAAGCGCTGGACGATTTTAGCAAGAGCAGGTGGCAAAGAATCCATAGTTGAAGACATAACAGAAGCTGCAAATAATCAGTCTTACTTTGAGTGTAGTTGATTTTGCCAGGGATGGTCTGAACCTAATTCGTAATTCTCATTGATATAGAGCTTGTTTTAACTGCTGACAGGCTTTTTCTATAGTGCTGGAATATTATTTGTTGATTTTGTTGATTTTGTTGCTTTCATAGAATTTACAGGTGTACTTGGTGATTGTTGGGAAATCTGATTTAATTCATTACCTTGGCGGATAACTGCAAGCCATAATTGAGCAGGAGTCATAGCCACTGAACCAAATGATAGGGAAATGGCCGTGATTAGCACCAGTCCTATGGACAGCAATAATGTTCCTAGCAATAAGCGATCGCTCAGTATTTCTAATCGTAATTTCCCCATGAGATTATTTTGCAATCGCCCCCATAACCAGAACTTCAAAAGTTTTATTGGATGATTATAATTTTCAATAGTTCCCGGTTTTTATTACGGAATTAACAAAAATTATTGTCAATAAACTTGAGAAAATTACTCATACCTTGTGTTTTTTCTGTATTCTTGCATTTTTCTAACAAGTGTTGTATAATTGCTGATTACACTTACATTTAGGAGGTGATACAAGTAGTGCTGGTGTTAGAGTCCAAAGCTAAGTGCAATCAATGTAGAATCCCCTCGGCTAAAGACAGGGGAGTGTCAAAACCATAGAGAGAGCTCCTGCTAACCCATCACCATGCTTCAGTACCCCCATCTCGAACAAGCGCTTAAATATCACTTTGGTTACGATAACTTCCGTCCCGGACAGAGGCAAATTATTGAAGATGCGCTGCAAAATCGAGATTTGCTAGTAATAATGCCTACAGGAGGAGGTAAATCCCTTTGCTTTCAATTACCAGCATTAATTAAAAAAGGCTTAACAGTAGTAGTTTCACCGTTAATCGCCTTAATGCAAGACCAAGTAGAAGCACTGCGAAATAACAATATTCCTGCCACATTTCTCAACAGCAGCGTCAATCCTTACAAAGTGCGATCGCGGGAAGAAGCCATCCGCAACGGTAAAATTAAACTACTCTACATCGCTCCAGAAAGGCTACTCAGTGAAAAATTTCTGCCATTTTTAGACCTGGTACATCACCAAGTGGGTGTTTCCACCTTCGCCATTGACGAAGCCCACTGTGTCTCAGAGTGGGGACACGACTTTCGCCCCGAATATCGTCAATTAAAATCTCTGCGTCGCCGTTACCCAGGTGTTCCCACCATTGCTCTTACCGCCACAGCTACGGATCGTGTGCGTAGCGATATCATTCAACAACTGGGGTTAAAGCAACCAAGCATACACCTAGCCAGCTTTAACCGTCAAAATCTTTATTACGAAGTTCGTTCCAAATCTAAAACAGCTTACGCGGAAATTTTAGCACTGATACGAGAAATTGATGGTTCAGCAATTGTCTATTGCTTAACCCGCAAAAAAGTTGATGAACTTACATTTAAATTACAAAACGATAAAATTGCCGCTTTGCCTTATCATGCTGGTTTAAGTGACGAAGAACGAGTCAAAAATCAAAATCGTTTTATTCGAGATGATGTGCGTGTTATCGTCGCCACAATTGCCTTTGGAATGGGAATTAATAAACCAGATGTGCGTTTAGTAATTCACTTTGATTTACCCCGTAATTTAGAAAGTTATTATCAAGAATCAGGTAGAGCCGGGAGAGATAACGAACCTTCCCGTTGTACCATGTTTTTTAGTTACAGTGATATTAAAACCATTGAATGGAGTATTAACCAAAAAACCGACCCCCAAGAACAATTAATTGCTAAACAACAACTACGTCAAGTAATTGATTATGCTGAAGGTACAGATTGTCGGCGGACAATTCAACTAGGTTATTTTGGCGAACGGTTTCCGGGTAATTGCGGTAACTGTGATAATTGTTGTTATCCCAAACCTCTAGAAGATTGGACAATTGAAGCGATGAAATTTCTTTCTTGTGTAGCCCGTTGTCAAGAAAAATTTGGGATGCTACACATTATTGATGTGTTGCGGGGAGTTAAAAGTAAAAGAATTACTCAATACAAACACGACCAACTTTCTACTTACGGTATTGGTCAAGATAAAAGTGTAGATGAATGGCGAATTTTAGGGCGTTCTCTTTTACATCAAGGCTTATTACAACAAACCAATGATGGTTACTCAGTTTTAAAACTCAATGCTTTGAGTTGGGAAGTGATGAAGCGAAAGCGCCAAGTTTTTATTGTTGTACCCGTGGCGCAAAAAATAAGTTTGGTGGAAGGGACAGAAAAAGCTGTACAACCAGAATTATTCCAAAGATTGCGATGGCTTCGCAAGCAATTAGCAGATGAACAATCTGTACCCCCCTATGTTGTCTTTCCAGATGCTACCCTCAGATTAATGGCACAAATACAACCCCAATCTTTAGCAGAATTTGCTCAACTTTCTGGGGTAGGTAGTCACAAACTAGCACAGTATGGTAAAAAATTCCTAGGGGAAATTACAGCCTACACCCAAGAACAAGGTGTAACACCACAACAGAACTATACTACGGCTTCTATATCGGCTGAAAAAAAAATTTTTACTACACCCAGGGATACTGAGTTAATCACATTAAGATTACATCAAGAAGGCTTAACTGTTGCCCAGATTGCCCACAAACGAAATCTTAGCCCCTCCACAATTATCAATCATCTTTCTCAGTTAATGGCTAAAAATCAGCCTATAGATTTAAATAAGTTAGTACCCCTGGAACATCAACAAAAAATTTGGCAAGTTTTAGAGGTTCTGGGTGATATTTCCTTAACTCCTGTGAAAGAACAATTAGGTGAAGACTATACTTATGATGAAATTCGCCTAGTCAGAGAAAAATGGCGGCGGAAAAATCGTGAATAATTCTTAATTTCCAGTTAGTTTGTCACTATTGCACTCAAACTGCATCCATTGCACCAGAGATTTTACTGCTAGACTCTGCTGATGGTTTTTCAGGCGTAGATATTCCCTGAGTTTGTTTTTTATTACTGCTTTTAGTAGCGCCAAATTTTTTGTTGATGGATAACACTTTAGGCAAAGTGATAGAAATAACAGTATTTACCACTGTCACCAATAAAATATCTATAGAATTCATATCCTATACTTTTTGCTAAAATGGGTTTTTACTATTTCTTGATATATGATTTTGGTACTTGCTAAGTAAAAATATCAATTAGTCTCACACAAGGTACAAAGGAAAATAAATGTGATTTTGGCGTTTCATATTCTGATTGGTACCAAATTTATTTATTCCTGAATAGCATGGAGATTATGGCATTCTTATCTTTTAATTTCTGTGATTATTTGATGAATCCACCACTTCTTGAACAGCTGGGGCTTTGGTTTGGATGTCTGGGATAATTTATACAAATAAGAATCCCCGTCTTTTTTCACGGGGGAAAATTTAGCAGAGATTACTAGGAAAGAAAAAATATATTACTTGGGAGAACACTGAGAACAGAATTGCGGTCTGAATCTACAGAATTGGCTACCTGTTAATAGGTAAGTAGTACAGTAAGGGAAACTGGTTATTCCTTGGGTGGCTTGGTGTGAGGTTAAACCTTTTGTCCATGGTTGACTTAGTTTGCATTGACGACGAAGAATTTTTGAGAGTAATTTAGGCAATGTCAAGCAAACAAGGGCATTAATTAAGGTGAGCAATAAAGCATCCGCTAAAGTGATAGGTAATCACCCCCGTGTAAAGATAGGTGGCTTCTGTTTTTTTGCCAGGGGAACTACAGCAACTGACAATTAAATTATCTATTGCTTTTAGTTTAAATAAGTTAATCTTAACATAAATTTTGATAACAAAATGCTGATATCCCTTGACAAACGGACACGTAGCGCCGTATTTCCTACTTTAGCCAAGGGATGTTAGACCAGGGTCTACCCTTGGGAGAAGGCTGTGTGTGAAGTTTGGGACACAAGAGTTTGACCTAATGTTATATTTTGCACCTGATAAGAAAATCGAGGGAGTTAAGGTCGTAACCTCTACTTTGGTTGTAGAAATACAGTCCCAGCAAGTTACAAAATAGATTATGGAATCCCAACACCTTTAGGTCTGGGAGGGTCAATTAAGGAGATTTGTTATGTCTAGCATCCAAGCTACACCTGCTTATTTATCTAAAATCACGAAACGAGAAAGCCAGGAATTACAGCGTTTAGTCGATTACAGTGAGATAGTTTTATTATCAGAAATTTGGCCCTTAGCAGCAAAAAGATTTGGTGATGTTGTTGCTCTCCATAGTCCCAATGGTAAACCAGAAATAAAATTGACCTATAGGGAATTAGCAGGGGAAATTGAACAATTTGCTTCAGGTTTGCAAGGGTTGAAAGTTAAAGTAGGCGATCGCATTTCATTAATTGCTGATAACAGTCCCCGGTGGTTTATAGCTGATCAAGGGCTGATGACAGCCGGAGTGGTGAATGCTGTGCGTAGTTCCCAAGCAGAACGAGAAGAGTTACTGTATATCATTGCTAATAGTGGTAGCACAGCCCTGGTACTCCAGGACTTAAACACCTTTAACAAACTCAGCCATGGACTGTATGAGTTGCCCCTTAGCTTTATTATTTTACTCTCAGATGAAACCCCACCACCAGAAGCTGCATTCAAAATATTCAACTTCTCCCAGTTGCAAGAAATTGGTGCTAATCACACCTTGATGAAAGTCCAGCAAAGAGGGGATGCCCTGGCTACTTTGATTTATACTTCTGGGACAACGGGTAAACCCAAAGGTGTAATGCTGTCTCATAACAATTTGTTACACCAAGTCCGCACCCTGGGTACAGTGGTGCAACCACAGCCAGGAGACATAATTCTGAGTATCCTTCCTTCTTGGCACAGTTACGAGCGCAGTGGTGAGTATTTCTTACTTTCCCAAGGTTGTACACAAATTTATACCAACCTCCGTTCTGTCAAACAAGACTTAAAAAAATTTAAACCTCATTATATGATTGCTGTACCCCGTTTGTGGGAATCAATTTATGAAGGGGTGCAAAAGCAGTTTCGCGAACAACCAGCCAACAAACAACGCCTGATTAAATTTTTGCTAGCAGTAAGTGAAATTCACATAGCAAAACAACGCATTGCCCAAGGATTGAGTTTAAATCATCTTCATGCTTCAACTTTAGAGAAATTCATTTCTGGGATGATGGCATTGGCCTTGTTGCCACTTCATACCTTGGGAGAACGGCTTGTTTATGGTAAAGTACGGGAAGCTACGGGGGGACGCATCAAGCAGGTAATTAGTGGCGGCGGTGCTTTACCCAGACACATAGATGATTTCTTTGAAATTATTGCCGTGGAGATTTTGCAAGGTTATGGCTTAACAGAAACCTCTCCGGTCACCAACGCCCGTCGTCCTTGGCATAATCTACGTGGTTCCTCTGGACAACCAATCCCAGGTACAGAAGTCAAAATCGTTGATCCAGAAACGAAAACACCTTTACCCCTTGGGAAGGGAGGTTTAGTTCTCTTGAAAGGGCCACAAGTAATGTCGGGCTACTACCAAAACCCAGAAGCAACGGCTAAAGTAATTGATGCTGAGGGGTGGTTTAATAGCGGTGACTTGGGTTGGTTAACACCATACAACGACCTAGTGCTGACCGGCAGGGCAAAAGATACAATTGTCTTGACCAATGGCGAAAATATCGAACCGCAACCAATTGAAGATGCTTGTTTGCGATCGCCCTATATTGATCAAATCATGTTGGTAGGACAAGACCAGCGCAGCATCGGGGCTTTAATTGTCCCCAACCTGGAAGCCCTAACCCAATGGGCAGAAAGTCAAAATCTACACCTGGGTCTCCCACAAGAAAACTCGCCGGAATTGACCACATCTACTGAGCTGGAGAGTAAAATAATCCAGGACTTGTTTCGGCAAGAATTGAATCGGGAAGTGCAAAACCGTCCAGGTTATCGACCGGATGATCGCATTGGCCCCTTTAGGCTGATCATCGAACCCTTTTCTCTGGAAAATGGCTTGATGACACAAACTTTAAAAATTCGGCGACACCTAGTCGCTGAACGCTATCGCGATATTATTGACGGGATGTATACCCGATAATCATTCCACCTGCCAACTATTGAGTGAACGTGAAACTTTTATGGATGTCTCCAACCCTAACTTGTTGCTGAAGCGCATTGTTAATGTGAAAGTGGTTGTTACCCCCCTGTGGAAAGAGGAAGTACAACAACAACTGCAAGCTCAAATTAATCAAAGTGATCAGCAGCTGCAACAAATCGATGCGGAAGGACAAAGAGCAATCTCGGCTATTCAAAAGCAGAGTTTACAACCACCAGGTCCTCAAACCATCCAACAAATTGACAGCATTCAAGCCCAAGTGAATCAAAAGAAAAGTGAACTGCTGGAGCAAAAAAATCAACTGCTACAAAACCTCCAGCAAGTACAATATCTTGAATTAGACCAAGAAGTTAATCAATTCCAAATGGAAGGTTTTTTCCGGGTTGAAAAAGGTGATAACTTGATTAGCAAAATGCAGATAGAAATTCTACTGCGGGATGGTGTTGTGGAAGATATTCGGGGTGACATTTAACCTAGGATTACAATACACAGCAGCTTCCAGATAGATCAGGTACAAATATTAAAAAACCTGTTGTGGGGTGGGTATCTTCCTCCCCCACAATGAAAATTTCTTTAAGTAAGTTGGCTGATGGAAACAAGAATACCATCGGTTGAAAGGGTGGGAGGGTAAGTTCCCTGCTCCTTTTCACTAAACCCTAGTTATGAGTTTTCGGCCAGGATACAATTTAACTTGGCAAAAGCTGTTAAAGTTTATAAACCATTGATTCTGATACCACCATATGAGCATTCACGAAGTATTTATGCCCGCCCTTAGTTCCACCATGACAGAAGGTAAAATCGTTTCCTGGATAAAATCGCCGGGGGATAAAGTGGAAAAAGGCGAAACCGTGGTGGTGGTCGAGTCAGATAAGGCAGATATGGATGTGGAAACTTTCTATGAAGGATATCTTGCCCACATCATTGTACAATCTGGTGAAAGCGCACCAGTGGGGTCTGCCATTGCCTACATAGCAGAAACAGAAGCTGAAATTGCTACCGCTAAAAATTTGGCTAACTCAGGCTCAGTTACCACCACCACCACCCCCGAACCAGTTGCAGCCACAGCCCCAGTAGAAACATCTACCTTTGCTACTCAAAATGGATCTAATCACCAGGAGGGAAGACTCGTAATCTCACCCCGGGCTCGGAAATTAGCAAAGGAACTAAAAGTTGATTTAACTACTCTCAAAGGTAGTGGCCCCTATGGTCGCATTGTTGCTGAAGATGTAGAATCGGCAGTGAGTAAAACCAAGCCAACAGCCCCTGCACCAAAACCAGCACCAGCACCACCTGTACCAGTTGCAACTCCAGCACCTGCACCCATTCTTTCTGGTCAAACGGTACCTTTGACCACTTTCCAAAATGCTGTAGTGCGGAACATGGTAGCTAGCCTAGCAGTACCAGTTTTTCGTGTGGGTTACACAATCACCACCGATGGTTTAGACAAACTTTACAAACAAATTAAATCCAAAGGGGTAACTATGACGGCGCTACTGGCTAAGGCCGTGGCGGTGACATTACAAAAACATCCATTATTAAATGCCAGTTATTCAGACCAAGGAATTGTTTATCATTCTGGTATTAACATTTCCGTAGCTGTGGCTATGGATGATGGCGGATTAATAACACCAGTATTGCAAAATGCAGACATAGTTGATATTTATTCCCTCTCCCGTACCTGGAAGTCTTTAGTAGAACGCGCTAGGGTTAAACAACTGCAACCGGAAGAATACAACAGTGGCACATTTACCCTGTCTAATTTAGGGATGTTTGGGGTGGACACATTTGATGCTATTTTACCGCCGGGACAAGGTTCTATCCTCGCCATTGGTGCATCTCGTCCCCAGGTGGTAGCCACCAGTGAGGGTTTGTTGGGTATGGGTCAACAAATGCAAGTTAACATCACCTGCGACCACCGCATTATTTACGGCGCTCATGCTGCGGCTTTCTTGCAAGATTTAGCCAAATTGATTGAAACCAATCCTCAATCTTTAACAATGTAATTAATCAAGGAATAAGGGGCGTGGCATTTATTGCTACGTCTCTACAAGATTAAAAAAGTGGGCATTACTCAATTCATCACAATTGACTTACCGCAGGTTTGCCTAGGGCTATGGGACTCGGGCAACCATCTGACTACAGAATTGGTTAAAATTTGTAAAGAATTTGGTGAAATGCTATGGCTAAAGGTAAGGATACAATCTGGGAAAAGTTTCTCTCTCCTGTGTTTCGGTTGTTCATTGACGAAAAAGGTCTACGGCGTTACGCAGATAGTATTGACTGGGAACAGGAAAGTGCTCGCTGGCGACGGTGTGATGTCATCACCCCTTCCTATTATGCCGAGGAAAATTTTCACGGTGTTGAGGGAGGATATCTCAATTCCAGTGCGGCGGTTTCCTATGACCCCATCACTCAATATGTTTTAGTACCTAACGAAACTTTGGTTCGTCAAGCTTTAATTGATGCCATCAAGGTACAACCACGACGGATATTAGATTTAGGCTGCGGTACGGGTTCCACAACCTTGATGTTAAAACAAGCTTTTCCCGCAGCTGAGGTCATAGGTTTAGACTTGTCTCCTTATATGCTAGTCAGGGCTGCAGATAAAGCCAGAAACGCTTTTTTAGATATACAATGGCGACATGGTAATGCGGAAACCACTGGTTTTCCAGATGGTGGTTTTGACTTAGTAACTGCTGCTTTGTTATTTCACGAAACACCCAGTGCAGTGTGCCAATCAATATTGCGCGAAAGCTTTCGGTTATTAGTACCCGGAGGACAGGTGTTAATTGTCGATGGTAATCAAAATACCCTACGTCATTTAAATTGGCTCAATAATATCTTTGAAGAACCATATATCCGTGACTATGCAGCTGATAACCTAGATGCGCGCATGGGTGCAGCTGGATTTGAAGCAGTGCGAACTCAAGATTTCTGGTGGATAAATCAAGTTACAAGCGGTATTAAACCAATGGCTGTAACAGATGCAAATGTGCAAAGTCATACTCATAGGTACGTACAAACACTGGATACCGCAACAGATAATAATGAGTTGGACGACTTTGGATCTCCAGCATTTGGCATAATCAAATGAGTTTAAAGGCAGTTTTATTTGATTTTAACGGTGTCATCATTGACGATGGGCACATCCACTCACAATTACTAGATCAAATTCTCATCGAGGAAAATCTCCAACCGCAAAAAATGAGTGAGGGTCAAGTTTCTTTAGGACGGAGCGATCGCGGTTGTTGGCAAGAATTACTCCAAAATCGTGGTAGAACCCCCAGCGTGGAGTATATCAACAAACTGCTACATCGCAAAGCCCAAGCTTATGTGCAGGAATTGGAAAAAATCGAAAAATTGCCTTTATATCCAGGGGTGGAAGATTTGATATACCAGGTGCGGTGGCGCAACATTAAACTTGGTTTAGTGAGTGGAGCTACTCGCTTAGAAATCAAACTCGTACTAGAAAAAGCTAATCTGGAGGAATATTTTCCTGTTATAGTTGCAGGTGATGATATTACTACTAGCAAACCTGAACCGGAAGGTTATCTTTTAGCAATAGAACGTCTCAACCAAAAATATTCTGATTTAAATCTACAACCACAAGAATGTCTAGCTATAGAAGATACCCCAGGGGGGATTAAGGCGGCTAAACAAGCACAAATACAAGTGGTTGGTGTGGCCAACACTTATCCGTTTCATATGCTCCACCGCTGGTGTAATTGGACAGTAGACTGTTTGAGTGACTTGGACTTATCACAAGTCCAGGAACTCTATGGACAAAAAAATTTAAAACTGACAAAGCCAGGGTGTTAAAATATAATGATATGTGTGTCAGAGTTAATAACTCTGCATTCATCGGGGAATTAGCTCAGTTGGTAGAGTGCTGCGATCGCACCGCAGAGGTCAGGGGTTCGAGTCTCCTATTCTCCACTTTTTCACTGTCGCACATTGTGTGGCGGTGTTTTTTTTAAGTAAGGAGTCATGAGTAAGAAGTAGCAAGGTTGGTAAGTTTCAATCCCGCGAACGGGTTTCGTTGATTTGAAGGTTACATAGTGTAAACCAGCCTGCTGAGTTTAGTTTAAGTTTCAATCCCGCGAACGGGTTTCATTGATTTTAGGGTTTGCACCGATATTTTATCCTGCTATCCCCACAATGTCAAGTTTCAATGCGGTGAAGGAGTTTCTTTGATGAGTAATGAGTAATGAGGAAGAAGTAATGAGGTTGGGAAGTTTTTATCCCGCCAAGGGGTTTTATTTATTTGAAAGCAGTTAACAGTCAGAGGTACACTATTGGCGGGGAAGATGCCTACCCCACAAAATTTTCATGATTATGATTTTTATTTTATAAGAACGAAATCTGCTGTATATGCCTCCCAAAAATTTGTGTAGCAAACTGCACACTGACGGTAGCCTGGTGGAGGCGATAGCCATAACTGTTTTGCTCATTGGCTAGGGCGATGGCCAATATATACCCCGACAATTTCTGGTGTTGTAGGGTCAATTGCAAATTAAATCCATTGTTTATTCGCTTTGGACTTTACATATGACTACATCTGGTCAATGTGAAGAATTAGCCCACCAGGTTTTTTTGGTAACTTCAACATATTTAGGGATTTAGTAATATTTCTGATTTACGTAGTTTTCAAGCCAACGTGGTGAGACTCCGGTAATGTAAGAGATGGTGTCCAATGAAACTTGTTCAAGTAAAAGTTTATCGATTAACCCATGCATTAATTTATCAGTCGGTTGTCGCGTTTGACTTTCGACAAATTGTCGTCCACAATTTTGGCATTTGAAGCGTTGTTTTCCGTAGCGAGTGCGTCCATTTTTGACTATTTTGTTCGAGTTGCATTTAGGGCAGTACATAGCTTCTGTATTTAAAGATACTCGGTTATTCTATTATTCCTCTCTCTAGAGGATGCATGTAAAGTTTTTATCCCGCGAAGGGGTTTCTTTGATGAGTAGGGAGTTATGAGTAAGGAGTGATGAGTAAGGAGTAATAAGGTTGGGATGTTTTTATCCCGCGAAGGGGTTTCATTGATTTGAAAGTATCCCTAAATGTTTCATACTCTTATTGCTTGTCAAGTTTCAATCCCGCGAACGGGTTTCATTGATTTGAAAGGCTTTACCTATGGTAGATGTATCAGGAAGTATGGAAGTTTCAATCCCGCGAACGGGTTTCATTGATTTGAAAGCTTGTTTGTCTGATTTCTGCAAAACCAACGAGATTTTGTTTCAATCCCGCGAACGGGTTTCATTGATTTGAAAGAATTTGTGTAGGGACGTATTGCAATACGTCCCTACTGTGTTTCAATCCCGCGAACGGGTTTCATTGATTTGAAAGTATATACAACCTTTGCGAATACAGTCCACAACCACGAGTTTCAACCCCGCGAACGGGTTTCATTGATTTGAAAGAAAATACAGTTACTCTCAATTCTTCTGAGTTAGCAGGTTTCAATCCCGCGAACGGGTTTCATTGATTTGAAAGACATATGCTTGCAGCT
>NZ_JANQDJ010000019.1:0-24543 GCF_029891685.1 Umezakia ovalisporum Ak1311
ACGGTCTGAGGATGTCTTTGACAATCTTGGGAAATGAATTTATAATCATTATCAATTATTCTATTTTAATACTTCGCCCAGAATTTACCATATTTTGGGCTATTTTTATCACCTCTTTCTTAACATTCAACACTTGTGAATCTGTATAAATGTAATCATGCTTTTTTCAATAACAAATTTCTTTGCAACCTAACACCTTTACCCCAGTGAAAAAAACCTCAGTCAAAAAAATATCTCCCGCAACTAACAACGCCGCAACTGGCTTAATAAAATTACAATTTTATCCACCGACTCCCGCACAACCTTAGGCGGTTCTCCTGAATGATTGACAATTATACTAAAAGCCAATGGTTCATAACTAGGAGGATTGATATATCCCGATAAAGACACTACACCAGTCATTGTACCCGTCTTAGCTCGGACAATTCCCGCCGCTGGTGTATTACCCAATCGATATTTTAACGTCCCGTTCACCCCTGCAATAGGTAGAGAATTGCGAAAAACTTCTCCTAGTGGCGATCGCCCAATCTCTGCTAAAGTTTGTACCAAAGCTTGAGGACTAATTAAATTTTTCCGAGACAACCCAGAACCATCCACCAATATATAACTCTCAGGTTCCACCCCCAACCTAGTCAAAGCATTTTTGAGAACTTCCAAACCCACAGCGGCGGTACTTTGAGTATTTTTTATTGTTTTCTTATTAGCTAAAATCCTTAACAACGCTTCAGCATATAAATTATTACTATTGCTATTTGTTTCCTTTAATAACTCAGATAATGGCAAAGATTCCACCGCAGCCAACTCTCGTTGATTACCCTCACCGCCACCCTGAGACATTTCTTCCACAGAAATTCCTGCTATCAGCAAAGCTTGGCGGAAATGACCCAAAAAATTTGTTGTAGGGTCAACCACAGCCACAGCAAAAATATTAGGACGGGAATTAACAGCCATTCCTCCTTCAACTCGCAAAATCGGTCCACCTAAACTACGATTAATCCTAAGGAAATCTGATTGATTTTCTTGTGTAGTTACAGAATTATTTTCCACTCGCCATTGATATGCATCAAATAGCTCATTCCATTTAACTTGTAATGGTTTTCCCACAGCTTGGGGAGATACTTTAAAAATAGAAGCATTTTCATTAAAAATTAAACTATTAACAGGCGCACCATAACTAGCTTGTAAATCTTCCCATTCCCAACTGGGAGGAATAAATTCCCCTTGGAAATAACTATCATCAGCAATTAATTCCTTGATTTGACTTATACCTTGCTGGCGTAACTGCTGGGCTAATTCCTGCAATTGAGGAAACTTAATACTAGGGTCTCCCCTCCCTACTACACGCAAAACACCATCACCATCTTGATAGATGGAAGTGCGGATGCGGAAATTGGATCCTAATTCTTGCAAAGCCGCAGCTGTTGTCAGTATTTTAGTATTGGAAGCTGGATGAAAATACTTTTCAGCATCTTGTTGATAAAGGGTTTGTTGAGAAACTAAATTTTTGACTAAAATTCCCCAACGCACTCGACTAAATTCAGGACTGTCAGTGATATTGTCCACAGCCAATTGAATTTCCCTAGGACAAATCTTTGTTGTAATTGTTGTTTGTGCTTTAGCTATTGGTTGGCTGATAGCAAATTCTTGGAAAAGCAATAAAACCAAGGGAATAATAATATTTTTACCCATGAATGTGATTTGTAACACTTTTTTCCGAACCGGGAATTTTAGTTTTTACTTTACCCACGTGACAAAAAACCCAGGGATTTGTTCCTCTGGGTCTACATTTACCTAGTTTTACATACTGAATATTTTGCTACAATTTGGTTCCGCATTCTGAACAAAAATTGTGAGTAGAGGAGTTTGTTGTTCCACAATGGCTACAAGTAATTGATTTTGCTTTAGCTTGTTGTGGCTGTGTGGCTAAACCTATCATTTGAGCATTGCTTTTACCTGGAGCTACCATTGGGTAACAGTTTTCATCCTTAGTAACTTGAACATCAACCACCACTGGACCTTTATGTGCTAACATTTCAGCGATGGCATCCTTTAATTCATCACCATGGCGGATTACCATACCCTTAATGCCATAAGCCTTTGTTAGAAAAACAATATCTGGCATTCCCACTTCCATGTTAGAGCATGAATAGCGCTCACCATAAAAAGCTTGTTGCCACTGGCGTACCATTCCTTGCCAGCCATTATTTAAAATTACAGTCTTGACATTAATACCATATTGTGCCAGAGTTCCTAACTCTTGTAAACACATTTGGAAACTTGCATCACCACTGATACAGATAACCTCCTCATCAGGAAATGCTACCTTTGCACCCATGGCCGCCGGAACACCAAAACCCATGGTTCCCAAGCCAGCGCTAGAAATCCAACGCCTGGGTTTATTTTTAAGGAATTGCGCCGCCCACATTTGATGTTGACCTACATCGGTGGTGTAAAAAGCATTAGGAGCTTGACGACCAATTTCTACAATCACCTCTTGGGGCGAAATGCTGTCAGGATAATGAGGAACCACTAGAGGGTAATTTTGCCGCCAACGGTTAATTAAATTTAACCATTCTTGATTTTTGTGTGGTATGTTTTTGGTACCCGCTTCTTCACAGCGTCGCAATAAATCCCTTAAAACATTGCGGACATCACCGACAATAGGTACATCAGGGACCCTATTTTTACCAACCTCTGCTGGGTCTATATCAATGTGAATTACTTTTGCATGGGAAGCAAATTCATCCAACTTACCAGTTACGCGATCGTCAAACCTAGCTCCGACGCATATTAACAAATCACAATCTGTTACCGCAAAATTAGCATAAGCAGTACCATGCATACCTAACATCCCCACGGACAAAGGATGATGTTCGTCAAAAGCACCAATACCCATTAACGTGGTGGTAACGGGAATGTTGAATAACTCAGCTAGGGCTAGAATTTCCGAATGGGCCCCAGAAGCGATGGCTCCACCGCCAACATATAATAGGGGACGGCGACTGTCACGAATTAACTGAATTGCGGCATTGATTTGCCGGGGATTTCCCTTTACTGTGGGACGATATCCCCGCAATTTAACTTTCCCTGGATCCACAGGTACATAGTCAAATTCTTCCAAAGCCACGTCTTTGGGCACGTCAATTAAGACTGGTCCTGGTCTACCTGTACTAGCAATGTGGAAAGCTTCAGCCACAATTCGCGCCATGTCTTTGGGGTCGCGCACTACATAGGAGTGTTTGACTATTGGTAGAGTAATTCCGTAAATATCCGTTTCTTGAAACGCGTCTGTACCAATAGATGCCCGTGGTACTTGCCCTGTCACCACAATCATTGGAATTGAGTCCATGTAGGCTGTGGCAATGCCTGTGACTAGATTTGTTGCCCCAGGTCCGGAAGTACCAAAGCATATTCCCACTTTGCCTGTGGCCCGGGCATAGCCGTCGGCGGCGTGAGACGCGCCTTGTTCGTGGCGGACTAAAATATGCTTAATTGCACCGCTTGATTCTACCTTATAGAGATCATCGTAAATTGGCAGGATTGCTCCGCCCGGATAACCAAAAATATATTCAACTTCATGGCGCAAAAGACTGTCAAGCAGAGCAAAACCACCAGTTACACGCTTGGGCGCTAGTGCTGGGGATTTGGCTACACTAGACTCATTGTGATTTTGGGCGTAGGATTGTGGAAGACTAGTTAAGGATGGCAAGGGCGCGGTCACGGTCAAACCTCAGACGATAGCTAAGTTAACGCGTAAATTCTGTTATTAATATTTCATTTTAATGGAAAAGTTACACTTCAGCCCTCTATAAAAATATAAAAATTGACCTAAACAAATAATCGCTATCAAAATCAAATAGGTAATTTTTGCTAAATTACGTCTTGTAGAACTCGGTGGGTGTTTTTCCATGCCCAAATACCAACACATGCCACTACTATACTCATTCCCACCAAAACAATTCTTAAGCCCAGGATATCCGTTAAAGGCCCAGTAATTGCCAAGGGTGCAGATAAAGCAATATTGACCACATGATTTTGAAAGCCAAATACTTTTCCGTACATAGTGGGTGGTGTGCGATGTTGAATTAAAGTTTGCATCGGTACGCCAATTAAAGCTGCACCTACACCCAAAAAGGCACTTAGTCCTAGACCTAAAGCTATATTATTAATGAAACTAAATACGCCTAAAACTAGGGACATTATCAAAAATCCAATTAAGGGTAAAGGTTTGTGATGGAATTTATCTCCCCAATACCCTACGCCCAAAATTGCTGCACCAAATACCATACCCACCCCAGCTGCGGCTAAGAAAAAGCCAAATTGTTTTTCCTTTAAACCGAACTCGGCGGCTAATCTAATGGTGAGCACCATTAATGCAGCAAAGACACAATATAAAGTCGTGAGTTGCAGCATGGCATTTAATATCAAAGGATTTTTTGTGAGATAGCGCAAGCCTGCTTTGAAGTCAGCCCAAGGATTAATTCCAGGACAGCGCTCATCCCCTAAGAATTTGCTTTCACCCCTGAAGTTAATGGGCTGTACTGCTAATGCGGATAAGAAGTATAGTCCACCAACTACAAATTCTTGACCATAGTCGCCTCCTAACCAAGTTTTTACTAAGCTTAATATTGGCTCTCCAATGGCAAAACCAACAATTAAAGCTCCCATCATGGTGCTGCTATACAGTGCATTGGCTGCCATGAAATTTTCTTTTGGTACTAAAATAGGAATAGCAGCTTGCTCGGCGGGAGCGAAGAACTGTGCCAAAGTGGAAATAGCAAAGGTTAAAATCAACAGAATCAAAAATTCTCGCGGTAAAAATGCTATGAGCAGCATTAATAATGTCTGCAATACATTAGACCCGACTAAAATGAGTTTTTTAGAAAAGCGGTCTACAAAGATACCACCCGCAGAACCAAACAAAATCGCCGGCAATGTAAAGGCGAGCATTAATGTCGAGTACATGGAGTTTTGTGCTAACCCGGCAGGTGGTTCGTAATTCTCCAGTAGAGCTACCATTAAGACGAAAAATATTTTATCTCCTAACTGGGACAACAGCTGCCCAATCCACAGGAGCATAAAACTACGATTTTTTAGCAGTGCGCTAAACCCGTTATTGACAGCAGCTGGTTTAGTTGGAAACATTTAGGTACCCGGAAATTTTAGGTTTTAGATTTTAGATTATTGTCTCTTCTAGGCTAATTGTCTTCACAGTCTTTTATTACCATCTGCAAAAATTCCATTGCAGTCAGGGGAACAGATGACTGAGGATTGTCCACAGATTCATCTATACACCAACCTTTGACTAATTCAGGCCATCGCCACATGGATAAATGTTCAACTGGTGGTTCTGCATAAAAGTTCCTATGCCCACCACCTAATAATGAAGAACTCCAGTGGGTAAAATAATCATGACTTAGGCGATGAATCGGAAAGTCTCCCCACAAAGGTACTCCCCAGCCATCGATGGCAATAAAGGCTTTGATTTTACCTCCCAAGAGTTGCCAGGCACAAGCTGCTCCCATGGCACCCAGTACACCAGCACTAAAGCTGATCAATATAATGGGGGATTTTGGATCATCTTGGAGGCCATGGCTTAAAAAATGCAAAATATGAAGTGATGATAAAGCCAGTAAACCGTGACCCGGGAAAATCAGTATTTTGCCATGTTTTTCTGCTTCTAAGCTTTCTGAAGCTGAAAATAAGCATTTTGATATGAAGTTTTCAGTTAGCGATGGCTCATGAATTCCAGGGCAAATGACTATACTCATTCATCTTAAGTACTAACAGTTCTCAGGGTGTTAATCACAAATTTGGTATTTAATCAAACTTAATTTGCAGTAATTAAAAGTAAACAGAGTGCCAAGATAAATTTACTCAATTACTCAACCCTGCTCTATAGCATATATGAAAATTTCACTGTGATACAAATATGGATCTGAAATCGAAAAGACTAAAATCTAAAACATTTATTTTTGAATACTCAGTACCTGGTAATGAGTCCCAGTATCGTTTTTGTGATTTTGATATATTATTGTTAATTCTGTAATTAACCTATCCCCCTGGATGGGATAATAAATCACGAGTCAGCAGAGCAATAAAGTGATTCCCACCTGAATTGACTCTCTACTCTGGTTTATATAGATTTATATTGAGGAACTCATTGTGGTTGCAACTCCAGAAAAACAGCAACACACCCACGAGCATTTATCAGGTCAAGACCGAGTAGCAGTCCTACTGATGGGCTACGGTGAGGTGGAAAGCTATGAAGATTTTGCTAACTATAACGAACAGGCTTTAAATTTACTGACTGCAAAATTTGCACCAGTACCAACTTGGATTTATCCACCTTTGGCAAAACTTTTGGCGCTATTTGACCGCCATGAATGGGGACACACCCACCATGATTTTATTTCTCCGCACAATGCCATTTTTGAACAGCAACGCGCTGGTATTGAAAAGAATTTGCAAGGTCAGTGGGGGGATGGTGTTCAAGTTTTCAAGGCTTTTAACTTTTGTGCTCCTTACCTACCTGATCAGGTTCTGGCAGAAATTAAAAACCAAGGCTTCAACAAAATCCTCATTTATCCCTTACTGGTTGTTGATTCTATTTTTACCAGTGGGATTGCTGTTGAACAAGTGAATAATGCTTTGGCTCATATCTCTGATGGAGAGGAGCATTGGGTGAAAGGACTGCGTTATATTCCGTCGTTCTATAACCAACCAGCTTACATTGATTTGCTGGCTAAACTTGTTGAGGAAAAGATTACAGCCGATTTAGGTGCTGCTTACTTACCTTCCCAAATTGGCATTGTGTTGATGAATCACGGATGTCCACACAAAGCGAAGGGATTTACTTCTGGAATTACTGAAAGTCAGATACTATATGATTTAGTCCGGGATAAGTTAATTCACCGCTATCCTTTAATTTCCGTGGGCTGGCTGAACCACGATACACCTTTAATTGAATGGACGTTACCAAATGCCGAGCAAGCTGCTAGTAACTTGATTCAATTGGGTGCAAAAGTGGTAATGTTTATGCCCATTGGCTTTGCGACAGAAAACCACGAAACTTTGTTAGATGTACACCACATTATTCATGCCTTAGCAAAAAAACATCCCAGGGTGAATTATTTACAAATGGAGTGTGTTAACGACAATCCAGAATTTTTAGCAATGGCGGCTGAATGGGCAAATACTCATATTGCTGAGTTAATGGATCAAGAGGCTATGGCTATTAACCCCCATTTGGCAGTAGGTCATCATCACCATCATCATCATTAAATATTCATTGAATTAAAATATTTTTTTGATGCCAACAGTGTAGAGACGTTCCATGGAACGTCTTTATAAGAAAAAACCCATTCCCTGTTGCCCACTCCCTGTTGCCCACTCCCTGTTCTCCATATAGAAGTTAGACTAGATAAGAAGACAGTTATTTCCAGTTAGAGTAATTTTTGCTAGAAAAATAGGCATAAAACCAGCCCGGATCTGATGCCACTAGACAAAAGGTAATTATTATGAGAAATTTTGGGAAAAAGGCATTGGTGAAAAAACGTTCAGCTGCCCTAGCAGCGAGTTTACTGATATTTCCAAGTATTTTTATGGGTACTCCAGCCTTAGCGCAAAAGCCAGAGCGCAATTCCTTAACTTATGGTGAGTTACTCAATAAATCTAAGCAAGGGGAAATAAAAAAAGTAGAGCTAGACGAAACCGAACAGATAGCCAACGTTTATCTCAAGGGACGAGACCCAGATGCTCCGCCAATAGAAGTGAGGGTTTTGAAAGAAAACCGTGAGTTAATTAATATACTTAAAGAAAATGAAGTTGATTTTGGTCAGGTTTCCTCTGTTAATAGCCGGGTGGCTGTGAGTTTATTGATTAACCTGATGTGGATTTTACCACTAGTAGCTTTAATGTTGTTGTTCCTGCGACGCTCTAGCAATGCTTCTAACCAAGCCATGAACTTTGGTAAATCTCGAGCTCGGTTTCAAATGGAAGCAAAAACTGGTGTTAAGTTTAACGATGTAGCCGGGGTGAACGAAGCTAAAGAAGAACTGGCAGAAGTGGTTACGTTCCTGAAGCAACCGGAAAGATTTACTGCTGTGGGTGCGCGTATTCCCAAAGGAGTTTTATTAATTGGCCCTCCGGGAACTGGTAAAACTTTACTAGCCAAAGCCATCGCCGGGGAAGCTGGTGTACCTTTCTTTAGCATTTCCGGTTCAGAATTTGTGGAGATGTTTGTGGGTGTGGGTGCATCTCGTGTTCGCGATTTGTTTAAAAAAGCTAAGGAGAATGCTCCATGCTTAATATTCATTGATGAAATTGATGCAGTGGGACGACAACGCGGGGCCGGTATTGGTGGCGGTAACGATGAGAGAGAACAAACTCTGAACCAACTGCTTACAGAAATGGATGGTTTTGAAGGTAACACAGGAATTATTATTATTGCAGCCACCAACCGCCCGGATGTGTTAGATTCCGCATTGCTGAGACCGGGACGCTTTGACAGACAAGTGATTGTTGATGCACCAGACCTGAAAGGACGAAGGGAAATTTTGCAAGTCCACGCACGGAATAAGAAAATCGATCCTAGTGTATCCCTAGATGCCATCGCTCGGCGTACTCCCGGCTTTACTGGTGCAGATTTAGCCAATTTACTCAATGAAGCGGCGATTCTCACCGCTAGAAGACGTAAAGAAGCGATCACCATGCAGGAAATTGATAATGCCATAGATCGAGTAGTAGCGGGTATGGAAGGTACAGCCCTGGTAGACAGCAAAAACAAGCGCTTGATTGCCTACCACGAGGTCGGGCACGCTTTAATAGGCACATTGCTTCAAGACCATGACCCACTGCAGAAAGTTACACTAATACCACGGGGTCAAGCATTAGGATTAACTTGGTTTACACCCAACGAAGAACAAGGGTTAATTTCTCGTTCTCAAATCAGAGCGAAAATTACTGCTACCCTGGGTGGTCGCGCCGCCGAAGAAATTGTGTTTGGTAAACCGGAAGTAACTACAGGTGCAGGTAATGATTTGCAACAGGTTACATCAATGGCGCGGCAAATGGTAACACGTTTCGGGATGTCTGACTTAGGTCCTTTGTCCTTAGAAAATCAAAATAACGAAGTATTTTTAGGACGGGACTGGATGAGTAAATCAGATTACTCGGAAAAAATTGCTGCCAAAATTGATGCCCAAGTTCGGGAAATCATCGACAATTGTTATTTACAAGCTAAAAAACTATTACAAAACAACCGCGCAGCTTTGGAATATTTAGTTGATTTATTGGCAGACCAAGAAACAATTGATGGTGAAATATTTCGGGAAATTGTTGCTAAATATACCCCAGCACCAGAAGAAACATTAGCTGCGTCTCATTAGCTACTAAAGAACCTGAATTAATTCTTAATGAGAGCAGTAGCAAACTGCCTGGACCAAGAAAAATCCCCTGGTATGTAAGCCAGGGGCTGAGTGAATAATTCTCTAATTAGGATGTTCTTTATATAAGAACCATAGCAATATTCATAATTATAAATGTGCCAAAATGGCAAGAAAAATACTGGATAAAACTTCTAGCATCCTTCTGGGGTATATGAATCAAACTGTCATATTCATCTCTGAAGAAAGAGGGCACACCAATAAGATTAATAGCAAAATAAAATATGGTTGCTGCATAGAAGAAAGAAAAAAAGCAACTGGGTATAATTATGAGTGTAGCGGCAGACGAAGAACTCCAAACAAAAATTATCGATAAACTTCACTGGGATGACCGTGTGAATTCAGCAAATATTGGTGTGACTGTTAATGATGCTAAAGTTACTTTGCGGGGAACAGTACCTAGCTATCGAGCTAAAACCATAGTGGAAGAAGATACTAGAGAAATAAAAGGAATAACTGAGGTAATTAATCACTTACAAGTCCAGTATCCTTCCACAACAGCTGTCCCCATAGATGAAGAAATTGCATCAAATGTAGCAAATGCTTTGACTTGGGACTCCGATATTGATGCGAACAAAATTGATGTTAGCGTTGTCGGTGGTTTGCTCACTTTGCGAGGAATAGTAGACGCTTATTGGAAGAAATTTCAAGTTGAAGACATAGCTTATGGAATTACTGGGGTAATTGATATTATCAATGAACTAGCAGTAGTACCTACCAAAATACCGGAAGATGAAGAAATTGCCAGAAGCATTGAAAATGCTTTGGAGCGTAATACATTTGTAGAAGCCGAGGATGTCAACGTTGTAGTAGAAAATGGCAGAGTCACCCTCACAGGCTTTGTTCCTAATTGGTCAGCGTGGAGAGCAGCACATAACACAGCTAGCTATACCAAAGGTGTGGTTAAGGTAGTTGATGGATTAGCTATTCGTTACTTGGAAGAACAAGAATTTTTCACTTGAAGTGAATTTTTACAGTCCGACAATTGTGATAGCTCGCTGACGCGGGCTAATTTTTTTGCATTCATGTTCTTTTAAGATGTATGGTCATTAATAATTATTGGTGCAGCTATTTTTCCTAGTACTTAAAGTAACTGTTTTTTGCAGATGATCATGTTACTTCTAGATTAACCGCTTCACTTTAAGTGAAATTCTGAAAATGAATGCTAATTCACAAAATTTTAGTTTAACCAGTAAACCCAGAATTTTTAATAATCCTGAACGTTTTGTGGAGGGATGGTATTGGGTGCTACCATCACAAAAGCTGGGAATCAAAGAGGTAAAGTCTGTCACGGTTTTAGGCAGAGAATTAGCTATTTATCGTGGTAAGAATAAAGTAGCAGTTATCGTTGATGCCTACTGTCCGCATATGGGCGCTCACCTGGCTGAAGGCAAAGTTCAGGGTAACGAACTGCGTTGTTTTTTCCATCATTGGCAGTTTGATGACCAAGGATTCTGTGTTAATGTTCCATGTTTAAATGAACCCATTTCCATTAAATTAAAAACTTGGCCTACTGCTGAAAAGTATGGCATGATTTGGGTTTGGACAGGAGAAGTACCCAAACAACCCCTACCTTTTGTTTTGGAATTAGAAGAGAAGGAATGTGATACTAGTTTGGGTGACTATTTTTTGCTGAACTGTCACCCTAATGTGGTGATGATTAATCCTATCGATGCTCAACATTTTAATACAGTTCACCAAGTCTCATCAGCAATTGATTTTGAAAAACAAGAAATAAATCAGAATGCTATTGTCTTCAAGAATATTAAACCTAACAGTGTAAATTCATTTTTTTTTCAACTGATTCGTTTTTTGTGCAAAAATATCACCCACAGTATTTGCTATTGGTACGGTAGCACTAACATAGTCACAATTGGGACTGAGTTCTTCCATGTTCACGTTATGTTTGCCCTGCGCCTTTTGCCAGGGGGAAAATCCGAAGGTCAAGTAATTCTGATGATTAAGAAACGTCCAGGAATTTTAGGTTGGTTGTATAGTCGAGTGCTGCTGTGGCTAACTAAAGTTGTGGGTACACATTTTATTTGGGATGACATGAAGATTTTTCAAACAATTCAGTTAGATTTGAAAACTCCCATCAAGGCAGATAAATCAATTATCCAGTTTGTTAACCATCTGGAGAGACAAAAACCCCTGATGTTGAAAACTTGGCAGTTAGCGCGATTGCAAAATATAGAGACGAAAGCAGTCCGGGAAAAGTGGGAGGATCCGAAATCTAATGATTGATGGACATTTTGTCCAAAGAATCCAGTAATTTCTTATGGATCAGCCATAAAAATGAAGTGGCAAAGCCACTTCATAATTCCCAGGTAGAACCTAAAAATGAGTATAACCACTATCAAAATTATAAATAGTATAAATTAACACCAATTACTTTAAATTTCTGATACTTTTTTTCCAAGCAGTTTTTATCATCCGCAAGTGTGGTAGGTTTTGAGTTCTAGAAGTTTACTGTTCGCGCTCTTGATTTTGTCAACTAAAGTGTTGCATGAATAAGCTAGGGTCAGAAAGTAAGTCAATAATTTTGATTGGATTCACCCACGCCAGTAGGTGGAAGTCATTCAAAATCGCCGTTGATACTCGATGGAAACACGATTATCATTTTCTAAATTTGTGGAACCACGCAGACGAACTTCTTCATTAATGCGGTAATTTATACCCCACTGAAATGGGTCATTGGTTGTCAAAATTTTGATACTGGAAACAGAAACTTTGGCAGAAACATCAATTCCTGCTTCAGCAGCTAATTCTAAAGTAGAATTGCTCCTGATTGATTCTGGGTTATTAGAAACAATGGTGGGAAATATACGCAGTTCGCTTAACCCTACTGCCGTACCAATCTCATTAAAAGCTGATTGAAAGTTGCTGAATACGGCTGAACCTGCAATGTTAATCAAACCCAAAGTGCTATCTCCACCTTCCTGTCCACCCACAAAGCCACCCCCCAATAAAGCGACAATTTCAGTTTTTGAGCGGGATGGACTGCTTCTCAGTTCCAATGATTCATTGAGTTGACTGGCAAAACCTTGGACATTGGCTTCAACTTGAACATTTTCTAAAGCTGCTAACCCTACTGTATTTCCCCTTGTGAAATCACTAGTTTGAACTAAGTCTAGTACCTTGGCCACCAACCGAATATCTAATTCCGGGTCCCGGGGTTGGTTTGGTCTAAAGGTAGCTGTATTTTTGTAACCACGGGCAAGGTTAAACTTGGTAGTAAACAAATTCACCCCACCTTGCTCTAATGTGATAGTACCTTGGGGTATTGGTTCCACAAATGAGCCATTAACTCTGAGGTTACCTGTAGCTTGAAAGCTAAGAATAGGTGGATTATTAATTTGTACGTTTTTACCCAGTTCTATATCTAAATTGTTGAATTTAGCTAAACTTTGACTCAGGTTTGCTAATGTATTTTCGCCATTGGGTTGAGTCTGCTTGTTGGTTTTTGATAATGAAAAGCCAGTACTACTATTAGCGGGTGGTTGTGAGTTAGCTGCATTTGCGAGTAAAACTTGACCATCGAATAAATTGACCTTACCGCCAATTTCTGGATTTAGGGCTGAACCGATAATTTGTAAATTGCCACTAGCGCCTCCTTGGTACAAGCCTTTGAGATTTAAAGCTAGTTGATCTGCGTTAACAGTGAGGGGATTGTCAGAATGGCTTTGTGTGTTGTTAAAAATAGGAATTTCTCCAGATGCGATTACATTACCTCGGCTAAATTGACCTTCCAGTTTTTCTACTAAAATGCGGTCAAAATTAAAGAGTACTTTGCCTGTAACACCTGCTATTTTTTCTGGTAGAACCTGGGCGGCGAAAGTGGCATTATTAACAGTGGCAATGCCATTTACCACTGGTTCTTTTGTTGTTCCACGCACTTCAATATCTACTTCTCCTTCACCGTTCTCAAAGGCCACCTGATTGGTGAGCAGATTTAAGATAGCTAATCCCTCATTTTTTACTTTGATATCTAAATTAATTTGATCACTGTCTGGAGCGACGGAAGCAAAAGGTAACTGATAGGGGATACTACCTGTAATATTCACTGGCTGGGTTTCTACAAATGAGATGGTGCTGCCAAAGTTTAAGCGTCCATTGGCGTAACTGAAACTGGCTATGGCTGACTCAACTGGCTGCTGATTCAATTCTCCTTGTGTAATTTGCAATTCTCCTGTGCTTTGGGGATTGGCAATACTACCGGCTATGGCGGCTGTACCATTGAGACTGCCTGAGATACCAACTGGTAGGTTGACGAAGTTATTGAGTAACTGTACGGGAAAATTGTTCACCTGTAACTGACCAGATTGGTCATCACCGCCAATATTACCTACGAAGGCGAGACCGCCATTGTCTAGGGCAATTCTTAATGGTCGTAGTTGCAAAGTTCCATTTGCAAACTTGCCATTGGCAATTATATTATTAGCCTTATAAAAACCATTGGTTTCTGTTGGTCTACCCCAGGTAAAGTTTTCACTGTTCAAATCAAATTCTACTGATAAGCCTTGGGCTGTAGCTGTATCTACAGCAATTTCGCCGTTAAAAGTGCCTTGTACGTCTGCCAAATCTGGAATGGGATTAGACTCCCGGCGTTTTTGTTCTTGTGCAGCTTGCAGTGCATCAATTTCATAAAAGCGTTTGAGTTGAGTGAATAAAGATTCTTCAGGTAATCCGCGAGATTGAGTTGTGAGATCCTTTGCACTGCCATAGTTGGGTTCTGCTGCGCCGCCTTGCAAATTTCGTAATTCAAGTATCTGTGCTATTGTGAGCACATCTTGGATATTGCCCTGATTGACATTAAATTTACCTTGGATTTGTTGCCCTTGTGAAGTTTGACCAACATTACCACTAAAGGCATAACGACTGTTGTCTTTAAGAAATTCGCTGCTGGTAACTGTGGCTTTACCATTACGGTAGCGGAATTCAACCGC
Source organism: Umezakia ovalisporum Ak1311 (assembly GCF_029891685.1). Taxonomy (NCBI): domain Bacteria; kingdom Bacillati; phylum Cyanobacteriota; class Cyanophyceae; order Nostocales; family Nodulariaceae; genus Umezakia; species Umezakia ovalisporum. The sequence goes on from NZ_JANQDJ010000019.1 coordinate 14,393, forward strand.
TAAATGATCCCCTGCAATGCGGCCAATTTTTGGAGATGCGATCGCTAAATTTCCTGTGGTGGCTAATGTTTTTTGATTGACTTGCAAATTCCCAGTTAATAGCCCACCCACAGTACCGCTACCTAGACCTGGAAGCGGTGGCAAAGTCAAATTTAAGATTTGTAAAGGAAAATTAGTCACTTTGAGGGCTAAATCATTTCCTTGTGTTTCACCTGTAGCTAATGCTTCTTGGCGCTTGACTAGAAATGATTGGGGGCGATTTTGTCCATCCAGATTTAAGGCAATCCAATCGCCATTACCTCTCAAATCTAAATTTAAACCTTGGCCTGTTGCGGACTGGATTTTTCCAGTTAACAAAGGTTCAAATGCAATATTTTGTACCACCAACTCTCGTAAGCCAATGTTTCCTCTCAAGTTGGGCGAAGGCAAACTACCAGTGATTTTCCCGTCAAAGTCTACATTTCCTGCCATAGCTAAATAATTTGGCAGATTGATGGGTAACTGTTGCAGATTGTAATTTTTTGCTCGTAGGTTGAGATTTAACTGAGTAATTTCCGGTATACCAGCCTGATTAGAATTAGTTAATATGTCACCACTGAGACTTAAGCCCTTGGCTAGGGCTTTTTCAATAGCGAGCTTTTCACCAGTCCAAGTTAGTGCGGCAGTTAACGGGCCCTGAATACCAGGGATACCTTTGGACAATTGTACTTGTCCAGTAGCTCGCACATCAGCTAATTTTCCAGAGCCGAAAATGCCAGCTACTTGCAAATCACCAGCCAAATCACCTTGTAACTGCTGATTGAACCGATTTAATTTCACCTCTGAAGCATCTACTACAGCCTGATAGCGACCATGAGCCAATTTGATATTAGAGGCTGTAATCCTTCCCCCGGAACCATTCAACTCTCCTTGACCAGTAGCTTGGATAGTTTCTGGACGAAATGATTCTACAGAACCGGTGATATTTAATTGACCAGTCAAACTTCCATGCAATTGTGGTGGTGCTGTTACTAACTGTTGTAAAGGTAAATTATTAGTTTGTAATTGTGCCTGATATAAACCGTTAGCTAATTGAATATTAGAAGCCCTCACAGTTCCCCCCGGCAAGTTAAGCCGCGCCTCCCCCATAGCGCGTAAAGTGTTGAGTCGGAAATTTTCTGTATTGCCTGCTATTTGAAATTTCCCCGCCAAAGAACCAGCCAAAGCCGGGGGGGATACTTTTAATAGTTGCTGTAGCCTGACACCATTGGCCAGGAGTTGAACTGAAAAGTTTTTGTCTTGCAACTGGATACGAGATAGTGCTACTGTGCCACCACCAATATTCACCTTCGCATGGTCAGTGCGAATGCTGGCAATTTGAAAAGGTTCTGCCCTACCCTCTAGGGTCAGATTACCATTGAATTCTGCCCCTACTAAAGAAATATTTTGCAGTTGATTTTGGTCTACAAAACTTGTTAACTTTACACCAGAGGCTTGGGCAACGGCTCCCCAACGCCCTTGAGCAAAATTACCAGAACCTCGCACCATACCACCGCCGATATTCAATGCCACTTTACGAAAGGTGAGGTTCCGGTCTGGGGCGATGACAGTTTCACCTACACCGGGATATGTGGCTTCAGGGGCTTGCCATTGCACCACGGTTTGTACATTATTGGCGGTACCAGTCAATTGAGCAGTGCCAGAAACAGTCCCCAATTGTAGGGGGAGGCTTTTTTGATAAATCTTAGCGATGGCATCGCCGGAAATCTTTTTAGCTGCTAGATTAAAGTTTATTTGCGGGGTGTTGCCTAGGTTGATTTCACCAACACCCGTGATTTCTCCACCAACTGCGGCTTTGCCTTGAATATCTCTGAAGGTAATTAGATGAGTATGAGGAGTAAATTCAAATTTACCACTGATGTTATTAAAATCAATTTTATCAATTTTGGCAGTTTTGATACTGGCAACTGAACCTGAAAGCACTGGCTTGGTCATGGGGCCGAGCATTTGCCAGTTAGCTTGTAACTCTCCTGTTACTGGTACTGGTAGGTTGATATTGAGACTTGCTTGGACATTGGCTGCACTGACAGAATTTACACGCCCCGCTAATTTATAGCCGGTTAATGTGTTAATGATGCCTGTACCTATGAGGGGAATTTTGGCATAATTAGTGGCAAGATTATTTAACTGTATTTCTTGCCCTTGGAAGCGAATTTGCCCTTGGGTATTGAGAAAAGCTTTGGGTACCTTGGGAATTTGCAGTGTTACCCCTTGTAGGTCAGCAGCGCCAAATAATAGGGGAGCTTGTTTTGGTGCAAGTTGAATTTCCACGTCGCCATTAACTTTACCCTTCTGTAAATTGAAGGGTAACTTAATCAGACGGGTAATTTGAGCAGCTAATAAGTCTTGCGATCGCAGTTGTAATTTGGCTGCTAATGTTTGGGGAATCACTTGTCCTTGAATAGCAACATTACCCCCACTATCGGTTTCACCTTTGACTTGAAACTGAATCAGTTGGTTTTGTTGTAGCAGTTGTGCTGTGCCGTGGATTTGTGAAAATGTTACAGGGGTGGTGGATGAAGGAAATAATACTTTTTCATGGTGGGGTTGGGGTAGCAATGCCAGCTTGGCATTACGAAACCGTAGTTTGTCTAAATCAATGGCAATTAGTTTTCCTTGACCAGGCGGGTCTATTTTAGTATTAATCCAGCGTCCTTGATTATCTTGTTCAACATAAATATCTGGATTAACCAAGGTCACATCTAGCTTGAGTTGACGCTGAAAAATTAATTGCAATGGGTCAAAACCAACTTCTACGGCATCAATTTTTGCCCGATCTGGATCTGTGGGTGTTGCTGGAATGCTTGATTCACCAAATTGTACTTTTGTCAATGAAAAACCTGTAACTTTTCCCAAGTTGACTGGGCGGTTGAGTGTATTGGTAATACTGCTGGCGGCTAGTGGCGTTAATTCTGTTTTGACAAAACTCCACAAGCGCCAAATACCGCCGACCATTCCTAATAACACAAGTCCGCTTAGGGCAATTCCACTTCGATTCAACACCAGTAACCAGAAACCCTTACAGCCGGGGGAATGAGAATGATGATTTTGTTGGGGAGATTTAGTCATGTGGTTGTGTTGATGACTGGCTATAGTTCGCTGACTACCAGAACTAACTGAGGAATATGCATACTTATTCCAGGATACAAACCTATTTCAGATTTGGGGATATGCAATTATTTAGACAATTGACTGTGATTTTCTCCTGTTTACTCTTGAAATATTGAAAGTTCTAGCTGGCATTCTTTAGATGCACAGCCAAAATTTTAATAATATAGGTAGATCGCATAACAAAAGGACAGATGATTACGCCAATGCGTGTATTTGTATTAATTTTCAACGCTCATACGGAGAATGAGGGTATTCATTCAATTCGGGTGGGGGATGCTTCGTCCTCCGAGTCAGGATCTGTACGCAATAAAATTTTGATGTTTGAGTCAGAGGATGATGCTCTTCGTTTTGCCTTGTTACTAGAAGCTCAGGATTTTCCTACCCCAACAGTGGAAATGCTTGATGCTGAGGAAATTAAGGAGTTTTGTGAAAGTGCTGGTTATGAATGGGAAATTATTCCTGCTAACGGCAATTTACTTTTGCCTCCAGAAATTAACGTGCAGCAAACTGACTGGGAAGTTAAAACTCAAGAAGATAATGAGTATAGCTACCGTTCTGAGGATGTGCCATCGGCGGCACCAGAAATGTCTGATTCTGAACTAGAAAAAATTCGTCGTAAATTAGAAGGATTGTTGTGAACTGAAGGGGTAATGGGGAGAGGGGGAAGAAAGATTTCTATAGTATTGAGTGTAGGTAGTTGATGAAACTTATTGATTTAAGATGTGGAGTATGGCAAATTTCCAGGAACGCGGCTATCTTTTAACTGAGCAGGTAAATCCGCATAGTCTGAACTTAGACCAACTTAGTTCCCTTGAGTTAGTGGATTTGTTTAATCGCGAAGACGAAAAAGCAGTGGCTGCGGTGGCGGTGGCTCAACTTCAGTTAGCTCAAGCCATTGATTTGACCGCAGAACGTTTGGGCCAGGGAGGACGTTTATTTTATGTCGGGGCGGGGACAAGTGGCAGGCTGGGAGTGTTAGATGCTGCTGAATGTCCACCTACTTTTTGCACCTCCCCAGATTTGGTTCAAGGAATTATTGCCGGTGGTGCCGGTGCTTTGGTACGCAGTTCCGAAGATTTAGAAGACCGTAGTGAAGATGGTGAAGCGGCCATTGTTCAAAGACAGATTACTCAATTAGATGTGGTAGTTGGTATTACTGCGGGTGGGACAACCCCTTTTGTTCATGGAGCCCTTAACGCTGCTCGTCAACGGGGTGCTAAAACTATTTTTATTGCTTGTGTACCTACAGAACAAATGGGTTTTGATGCTGATGTTGATATTCGCTTATTAACTGGCCCAGAAATTATCGCTGGTTCAACGCGTTTAAAAGCTGGTACAGCTACAAAGTTAGCTTTAAATATCCTGTCTACTGGGGTAATGGTCAAGCTGGGCAAAGTTTACGGCAATCGGATGGTGGATGTGGCAGTAACTAATCAAAAGTTACGCGATCGCGCTTTACGGATATTGGAAGATTTGACGGGTTTAAGTCGCGAAGCTGCTGGTTTTTTGCTAGAACATAGTGGAAAATGGGTAAAGTTAGCTTTGGTGATGCACTGGACTGGTTTAGAAAAAGACCCAGCCCATCGCTTGCTCGCAGAACATAAAGGTAATCTCAGGGTAGCTGTTGCTAATTACAAACATCAAAAACAACTTTGAGAAAATTATAGTTGCTGCTCGTGGTTAATTAGCTAGCAATCATCTTTTCCGTTTTTTTGTGTATAAATTAAGTATATTATTTGACCCCATTGCACTAAAATTCCCTCATCTATGGCTAAACTATCCAACGAGTTACAACGCTATTTTTTTGACGAATGTCGCCTGGAAACAGTGACTTTGGCAGAGATTATGCTGCTAGCAAAGGAAAGAGTTTTTGGCTTTTTGCTGGTGATTCTGTCTCTACCTTCAGCTTTACCAGTTCCTGCGCCTGGTTTCTCGGTTCCCTTTGGGATTCTGATTTTTTTGCTGGCTGTACAGTTGATTCTCGGTGCAAAAATTCCTTGGCTACCTCCAAAAATACTCAATCATCCCATTAAACTCACAACAGTCCACAAGTTTGTGAAAGCAGGAAATCCTTGGTTGCGAAGGATTGAAGCCATTACTCGGCCACGTTTGACCTATATTTGCACTACTGTACCAGGTAAACTCACTATTGGTATTGCAATCTCTTTGATGGCAATTTCCATGATGATTCCCATTCCGGGAACCAATTCTTTTCCTGCTTTGGGAGTTTTTGTGACTAGCTTTGGTTTGTTGGAAGATGATGGTGCAATTACTTTGGGGGGTTTAGTTTTGTGTCTAATGGCCGGAATTGTGAGTACTTCAATTATCATCGCAGTGATTTGGGGTGGTTCTAGTGTTTTAGATTTAGTCAAGGCTTGGCTAGGTCGTTAATTTGCCAAAATTAATTAATGGTAGATAATAATGCCATGATTGCCTCAAACATCAACATACTATTCCAGAGCAGTTTCTGAAATGGTTAGATTTTGGCTTAGTACGGTGCAAATACTGGGATTATTGCCACCTTTAGTGGTCATGGTGTTATGAAGTCTATTCTGGGGCTATACTTCAGTATTGACCGTACTTGCTTTTTACTTTGTCATGTTAGGATTACAAATCCTTTCAAATAGGTGATGAATGGCGCAAACTATTGTATTCTGCAAGTCAAGTATAGTGGATACAAAATTTGTTAATTTTATAAATTCTGCTCTGGACTCCTAACTGGCTTTTAAATGTGTCTCAGCTAGCAAAATTGTTTTTTGGGCATATCCACAAAACCCAACTATTAGCCTCAATTAACTGTAAAGCATTGAACTTTAAATAAACCTATGAATAGCATTCAATGTGAATTGAACTACAATTATGCCGAAGTTCCAGAACCGACAAAAATTTACCAAGTTTATAAAAATAAAAATTACTTGCATTTCTGATTGAATTCAGTTAAAGTCAAGGTACTAGCCTAAAAAATCTTTAAATACATCTTGTAAGAATCCAAAATCGGTTTTAAAAACCAAAACAGTGCTGCTGGGGTAGTCCTCCAGAGCTTTTTCATTAATGTAAGGTTAATGTGGCGTTATTTTAGCTAACAGTTGAGAATTTTTTGCAATATAAGCCTTTTTTTTGATAATATATTAAAAATAAGTACCGTCAAAACACCCTTAGCTATTGGAGGGACACAGCAGTGTTAATGGATAATTCGGGCAAAAAACTGCATTCTCCATTGCCCAAGCTTTATTGGATTTGAGTCTTGTATTGCTATGCTGGTGGATTGACTCAGATTTTGCACCTCTAGGTACTAACCCAGGTAAATTAAAAATATGTGCGATAAAGCTACGTCATTTTTATGGCATTCCCTAAGTAAATCAAGGGTTCTGCCTTTTTATTGAGTAGTTAAGTTACATCAATTTTTATTGGTGCAGGATATAAGTCTACCAAATAAAAAACAATACAAAACTAAGTTTACGGTCACGGTAACATCTCTTTTGAAGTTGCTGAACTCTAATCTAGAGATTTTATTAATGGGGAAGACTTGAATGGAAAATGATGTTATAAAGTGGCTATTTGCTTTTGCAAAATAAATGCAGATTATTCTCGTTTATTTATTATGGTTGAAGCATTGTAGCTAAAATTACATTAGCCTATAATCATAATCCTGTCCACAAAATTCACTTAATGAGTAAATTTCGATGAATACTTTTTTTTGTTCTGACAATTCACGAGAAGTAGGAGAAGATATTATCAGTAGCGCTACCAATTACGATACATACATCTTGGTAGAATGTCCCCAACCTTGGAATTACGATACCTTTAAATCTAAATGGGTACCAAATAACTTACAGGTTTTAATCCAAGAAGTACATCGTACTGAATTATCTGTGAGATTTCTCTTAATTACTAATAACTACTCGCACAAAGTAGACCACACAACTCTTTTGATTTATCAAAAAAAAGAAGGGTTAAGTCATGGATACCAAAAATATGAGTTCAAGTTACCACATATTGAACAAGTGGCTGGGGTAGTAAAAAAATGTTTATGGAGTAAAATACCTGACTATCAAGTAGAGACAGATATCACCAGAGATATTTTAGTATGTACCCACGGCAGTCATGACCAGTGTTGTGCCAGATATGGTAATCCTTTTTATTTCCACGCTAGTGGGACTATTGCGGATTTGGAATTGGAGAATGTCAGGATTTGGAAATCTAGTCATTTTGGTGGACATCGATTTGCACCCACAGCGATAGATTTGCCAGATGGTAGATATTATGGTGCTCTCAATCAAGAATCTTTTCAGTCAATTCTGACCCGTACAGGTGATATACAAACCCTGGGAAAAGTATATAGAGGTTGGGGAATTTTACCCAGTCCAGTGCAAATGTTAGAAAGAGAATTAATGCTGCGTCATGGATGGGATTGGTTTAATTACAAAGTAGCTGGAAAAATCCTTGAGAAAAGTTTAGACAACAACACAATATTAGCAGAGTTAAGTTTTGAAGAACCTTGTGGTTCTCTATTTATTTACCAAGGGAAACTGGTCAAAGACAAAACCAAGACTCTAGAAATGAAGGGTTCTTGCAATGCTACAGAAAATTCTTTATTTGTCAAATATGCTGTAGATAGTATTAGGCTTGTTTGTAATAAAGTGGCAACTTACCATCATTAAAGAGCTGATTTACAAAAATTATTTCAGAGGTTACATCTACCGCAAATAATTTATGGAAATCAAATTAATTAATTTCGTTGCCATGCACTACAAACCAAGCCTGTAATAATTCAAAATTTGACTTAATAAAACTTGGCGTTAATTTGTGTTGAAAAAGTACTTCTCACACAAGGACGCTGTTAAGAACCCAGCATTTGCAAATTATGTAAGGTGGCATATAGTCCTCCTTGGTGTAACAGTTGCTCATGAGTTCCCTCTTCTATTAATTCGCCTCGCTTTAACACAAAAATTCGATTGACATTGCGAATTGTAGATAAGCGGTGAGCAATAATTATGGCAGTGCGTTTTACCAACAGTTGATTTAATGCCTCTTGGACTAAGGTTTCTGTACTCACATCTAAACTAGCGGTGGCTTCATCCAGCACCAAAATTTGCGGATTACGAATTGCTGCACGAGCAAAGGCTAGAAGTTGCTTTTGACCGCTAGAAATATTTGTTCCTCGTTGTCGGAGTTGAGTATCATAGCCCTGGGGTAATTGTTCAATAAACTCAGCAATATTTGTTTTACTGGCAGCTTGTTGAATTTCTTCGAGAGTGTAATGGTCTCCTAAAGTAATATTACTTTTAACATCACCAGCAAACAAAAAGCCTTCTTGCAAAATTACCGCCATGTAGCGCCGTAAATCTGCCTGTGGTAACTCCCTAATATCTATGCCATCTAATAAAATTCGTCCTTTAGTGGGTTCGTAAAGACGGCACAAAAGTCGAATAATTGAACTTTTCCCTGCACCGGTGGGGCCTACTAAGGCTACTTTTTCACCAGGATGAATGATGAAATTTAAGTTTTTAATGACATAATCATCGTCTTTGTAGGCAAACCAGACGTTTTCAAACCGAATTTCTCCTAATTCTGGCGCAGAATCGAATTTTTGCGATTCTAGATTACTGATTATTTCGTCTATGTAGCCAAAACTAGAATCAAATATGGAAAAGCGAGGATTGTTACCATCGCGGATTTCTATGGGTTCATCCAAAATGTCGGTAATACGTTCAATGGCAGTAAAACCAGCTTGAATGACGGTGAATTTTTCGGCAAAATCCCTTAAAGGGTCAAACAACCGCTGGGCATATAAGATAAATGCCGCTAAGACCCCGAAGGTGAGGGATCCTCCTAAAAGTAACCAACCACCCACTAATAGTACTCCAGCGATCGCTACTAATCCAATCCATTCTAAAGTTGCCGAAACGGCTGAATCATAAAAGATGGTTTGATCTACTTGCTGGGTGTAGCGTTTGTTTGTCTGGCGAAACAATTCAGCATTAAATTTTTCCCGTCGGAACAACTGGACTACATTAATACCAACTACATTTTCTTGTAGCTGAGAATTTAAAGCAGAAAGTTCTTCCCTCCCTTTGTAATTGGCTTTACGGTACTGTTGCTGAAAGTAAATAATTAACCAGGTAATTGGTAGCAGCATCACCAGCAGCAAGCAAGCTAGTTTCCACTGGATGGACAACATAATACCAATAATCACCAGCATACTAAAGATATTGGAGACAATGCCAATGGCTCCAGTGGAAAAGACATCTCCTAATACTTCTACATCGCTGGTGAGTCGAGTAATTAATTTACCTATGGGTGTGCGGTCAAAAAAACGCACCGCCAGAGATGTGACATGATGAAATAAATCTTCGCGAATTGCTGCCGTGATTTTTTGCCCTAGCTTTTGCAGTAGATAACCCTGAACACCAGTTAATACTAATCGCATGGTGATCGCCAACAGTATCAATACTTGTAGGATATTTAACCCTTCCCACAAAGGACGATTCTTGAGAAAATCATAGGTGCTTGGTTCATTGCGAATCAGAGAAATAACTTGTCCAATTAGCAATGGTTGTACTGCGCTGGCTAATGCGATTGGTATCAGTAGCACTAGTGCCACTGTTAACAGTTGTCCGCTGCGGCGGGCATAGGGCAATAGACGTAAAAACAACCGCCAGTCACTGTTATTTGAGCGGTTGTGTGTGGCAGATTTGTTTAAGGATTGGTAGGTGCTCATAGTAAGAGCATTATATTCAGTTTTTCAACAGGAAAAACACGTTTTTTTAATGTAGCATTGCTGGCTTTGGTTTTATGTCTTGCCTGAGATAGAGCATTTTTGCGTTGAGTAAGGCTAACCCTAGTTATACCAGGACAGAACTGATACTTTTAACCGAGACATTCTCCGACATTTGAGATATCGTGAACATCCAGTACAACATCACCAACTGAGTCAGTGAAGGTGGTATCCCACATTGCCTTGAGGAAAATCCCCACGGCTCCATTAAAATCACGCGGTA
>NZ_JANQDJ010000020.1:0-6621 GCF_029891685.1 Umezakia ovalisporum Ak1311
ACGGTCTGAGGATGTCTTTGACAATCTTGGGAAATGAATTTATAATCATTATCAATTATTCTATTTTAATACTTCGCCCAGAATTTACCATATTTTGGGCTATTTTTATCACCTCTTTCTTAACATTCAACACTTGTGAATTTACTGATATGACTGCAACTAGTTGTTTCCCACCTCACAAAAATATTGGTGTGGCTGTGATTTGGAACCACGATGAACAAATTTTAATTGATCGCCGTCTTCCAAAAGGTACAATGGGCGGTCTGTGGGAATTTCCTGGAGGCAAAATTGAGCATGGTGAAACTATCGAAGAATGTATTAAACGGGAAATTAAAGAAGAACTCGGAATAGAAATTGAAGTGGGAAGGCATTTGATCACTATTGATCACACTTACAGTCACTTGTGTGTTACCCTAACTGTGCATCACTGTCGTCTGATTACAGGCATTCCTCAAACCATAGAATGCGATGAAATTTGCTGGGTAAAATTAAATGACCTAGAAAATTTTACTTTTCCTGAAGCCAACAGTCAAATTATTGCAGCTTTAAAGCAGGAAGTAATGACCAATGACCATTGACCAATGACCGTAACAATCTATTAACTGAATCAGGTTGAGTCTTGCAATTTTCTACAATGGTTGCAGAGAATTTGATCAAGGTGTCAGCAAGCAAATGCCTAAAACAGTTACCGATGTGATGACCTGTGACCCAATTGTGGTGCAAAGAGAAACTCCACTACGAGAAGCTATCCAAATTCTGGCAGAAAAACGCATCAGTGGCATACCTGTTGTAGATGATGTTGGTAAATTGGTGGGAATTATTTCCGAAACAGATTTAATGTGGCAAGAAACTGGTGTGACTCCTCCGGCGTACATTATGTTTCTCGATAGCGTCATCTATTTACAAAATCCTGCTACTTACGAACGGGAATTACACAAGGTCTTGGGACAAACCGTTGGGGAAGTGATGAGCGCAAATCCTATTAGTATTTCTCCAGACAAAACTGTAAAGGAAGCAGCGCACCTGATGCAGGAGCGTAATGTTCACCGCTTACCTGTAATTGACAGCTGGGGTCGGGTAGTTGGTATCCTTACCCGTGGTGATATTGTTCGGGCTATGGCAGCTAGTTAATATTAGTCATTAGTCATTTAAAAGAATATCGACATTACTCAAAAGGTAGAAGGGTAAATGTCCCCACTGTGGGCATTACCTTGGGGATGGCAATGCAATGGAAGTACACCATATCATTCCACTCTCAAAAGGAGGAAAGGATGAATATAATAACTTACAACTATTACATAGACATTGCCATGACCAAAAGACTGCCAATGATCGAAGTCTAACAGGTATTCATGATAAGAACCATATCATTGAGGAGCCGTATGAGGCCAAAGTCTCACCCACGGTTTTGAAGACGATTCGGTTGGGTGACTGATCGGCTTAGTTTAATAATTTGGAAAATTAGGAAAAATTAAATGGGTATTACTCCTGAGTCGGTAAAGCAAATGCTAAGTTCTCAAGATTTGGGCGATCGCTTACGTGCAGTAAACCAAGCTCGTGACCTGGAGCCAGCAACAGCTTTAGAAATGATTCAAATTGCTATGAGTGATAGTAACTCGCGAGTGCGATACTCAGCAGTAAGTCAGATGGATACTCTGGGGACGCAAAATTTACAGTTATCTTTGGATGTGTTGCGTAATCTGCTGAATGACCCCGAACCTGATGTTCAAGCAGCAGCGGCTGATTGTTTGGGCGCGTTGAAGCTCCACGATGCTTTTGAAGATTTACAGCAACTGTACAACACAACTCCAGAATGGCTGGTAAAATTCAGTGTTATTGCTACATTAGGTGAGTTAGGTGATCCACGAGCCTTTGAACTACTCAAACAAGCACTTTCTTCTGATAATGAATTAATTCAAACAGCCGCCATTAGTTCTTTAGGTGAGTTGGGAAATATTGAAGCCATTCCCGTCTTGGCGCCTTTTGCTAGCAACTCTGATTGGCAAATTCGCTATAGAGTCGTTCAAGCCCTGACCCGTTTAGGTGGTCCAGGGGCCAAATCGATTTTAGAAACTCTCTGTAATGATAAAGTGGAAGCGGTGGCAAATGAAGCTAAACAATCTTTGCCGTCACTTTGAGTAGGTGATTCAACTTCTGGCAAGATTAACAGAATCATGTTGGATATTTCCTTCAATTTTCCCATGGTTTTATCTTGCCCACCATCATCAAGAATTGTGTTTACACTGACGACATTCCCCTATGAGTACAGAAGTCTAAACCTCCCCCAAGTGGGTTTGGGCGATTTACGTTGATGTACTTAAGCTCCATAAACTTGAGGCCAAGTTGTCAGTACAAAAACTACCACTGCGGCTATGGCCAACAAGCCTTGAATTAAATTTCCAATCAGTGAACCTACTATAATTCCCACACCCGCTTTAATTGCTAACCATAATTGACGGCGATAAATAAATTCACCGACAATTGCTCCTAGCAAAGGTCCTAATAAAATTCCTAACAAGGGTCCTCCAAAGGGTAAAGTCGGTAATAAACCAAAAAATCCCAGTAATAAGCCCACCATTGCGCCTATCTGTCCCCACTTACTAGCACCTGCTTTTTGTGCACCTAAGTAGCTAGCTAAAAAATCTACCGCAATACTCAGAAGTAAAACTACAACTGTGACAATCAGCGATATTTTAATTGCAGCAAAAGAACTGCTAATCAATCCCCAAATAATAATAGAAGTTAAAATCAAGCTGCTACCAGGAACACCGGGAACCACTGAACCAATGATTCCCACCACCATAATCATTATTACTAGCCAATAAATAACTTGCATAATTTTTAATAATGTTTAATGACCTTCAGAGATTTGCTGTTTTACCCAAGTGCAAAAAGTAAGCTTTGCTCTTAGTTACTGAATTTTTTGGCTTTCTTGTACCCATCGGGGAATATCCCGGACTGGAATTGGCGCAAAGGAGGGACTACATTAAACTCCTGAGATTGACTTTTACTCAGAGTTCTTTAAGTGTCACTGCTAATTTATCAGCAATTCCAGCAATCCAATTTTCATCTTGTTTGGTGTAACTGCGGGGCGCATTAGCTCCTAAAATTAAAACACCATGATCACCAATCGGTTGACAAATTACACCTTGGGTATTTTCCGGTAAATAATCAAATTCAATTCTTCCTGGATACACCTTTAAAGCAACTAAATAAATCGGCCTTTGTGTTTCCAAGACTCGTTTTAAGATGGGCCCTGGTACTACTTCCGATTTAGCACCCAGAATACCCCGACGCAGTAAGGTTTGACCTTGATAAAGTACAATCAGCGATCTTGTTACCGTGTTAGTCAATAATAAATGGGATGCCCAAGCTAATTCTGTTTTTACAGTGTCTGGTAAATCTGCTGCTAGTTCAAAACCTTCTTTCCCAATCAGCTCTACAGTATCGGGTGATCGCGGTTGTACTTGCTGCCAAATTAAACCCGTTAAAATTAACACTGCACTCAAAATGACGCCTAATACATCCCCACGCGCTTGTGACTCCGTTAATTCTGGAGTCAGCAAACGGTTAATTAATAAAAGAGTAGCGCCTAACCCACCAACAGCTAAGGGTAAACGCCGTATAATTACATTGGGATCAGATTTAGCCATTAGCAGTTAGTCATTAGTCATTAGAAAATTTCTTCTCCCCCTGTTCCCTATTTTTTTATTCCTCACCGGGTTCAATTATCCTCTGAAACAAATAACCAGTACCTCTGGCTGTGAGAATTAACTCTGGGTTGCTAGGGTCATCTTCTAATTTGGCCCGCAAACGAGAAATATGCACGTCTACCACACGAGTATCCACATGACGTTCTGGTGTGTAACCCCACACTTCTTGCAAAATTTCTGAACGTGAAAATGCTTCTCCAGAGCGGCTCACCAGCAACTCTAGAAGGCTAAACTCCATCCCTGTCAAGCGAATACGCTCATCGCCTTTGTAAACTTGCCGTTTATTGGTATCTATTTTAATGTTACCGACATGAATCACTCCAGAGCTAGGAATACCCGAAGCTCCAGTTTTGTCTACTCTTCGCAAGACTGAGCGAATCCTTGCTTCTAACTCTTTGGGGGAAAATGGTTTGACTACATAGTCATCAGCACCTAATTCTAAACCAGTGATACGATCAGCAACGTCCCCCAAGGCTGTTAGCATAATAATCGGGACATCAGATTCCTTACGCAATTCTTGACATACACCATAGCCATCAAGTTTTGGCATCATTACATCTAACACTACCAGGTCAGGTTCAGCTTTGCGAAAAGTATCTAAAGCTTCTTCCCCGTCTCCAGCCGTTACTACATCGTAGCCAATCATGGAAAGGCGCGTTTCCAAAATCCGGCGAATGCTGGCTTCGTCGTCTACCACCAGGATTTTTTCTTTATGGCTTTCCAAGTCTTTCAACGCTCCCTAACTAAAATTTATCATGATGAATTTTTAATACCATAATATTAAGATATCATTCGATCAATCGATTGAGAAACAGCTGTATGTCCCACTATATTTTGATTCTCAGGTAACTTAAAAAATTAAGTAAATATTAAGATTATTGACTAAATTTTCAGAATGGCAAAGCCCAAAACCTCTTTCATTTGTAACGAATGTGGAACAGAATCTTCTCAATGGTTTGGCAAATGTCCCGCCTGCGGTACTTACAATTCTTTAGAAGAGCAGATTTCTATCCAATCATTAGTAGATATACCTTCTCGCGGAGGGATTAGCAATTGGCAAACAAATCAGAGTAACGGCAAATCTCCTGCTAAACCAGCAAAAGCGCGAGCTTCCCTGACATTTGATCAAATCAGCGATCGCCAAATTGCCCGTTGGGAATCTGGTTACTCGGAACTAGATCGGGTCCTCGGAGGTGGAATTGTTCCCGGTTCAATGGTTCTAATTGGCGGTGATCCAGGAATTGGTAAATCTACTTTACTACTACAAGTATCGAATCAACTGGCGCAGAAATACCGCATTCTCTACGTCACTGGGGAAGAATCAGGACAACAGGTCAAATTACGAGCTTCTCGCTTGGGAGTATCAAAAACACCTGAACTACCCATGCAAAGGGAAGATGAAGATGATGAAAATGACAGCATTACAGCAGAAAAGGAAGAAAGTAAGAATGCAGATTTGTATGTATTACCAGAAACAGATTTAGAAGAGATTTTACGCGAAATAGATTCCCTCAGACCCAATCTAGCAGTAATTGATAGTATTCAAACAGTATTCTTTCCTGCACTGACCTCCGCACCAGGTTCAGTAGCACAAGTTAGGGAATGTACCGCAGCGCTGATGAAAGTGGCAAAGCATGAAGATATCACCATGTTAATTGTGGGACACGTTACCAAAGAAGGAGCGATCGCAGGACCGAAAGTTTTAGAACACTTAGTAGACACAGTATTGTATTTTGAAGGTGATCGTTTTGCCTCCCATCGGTTATTAAGAACAGTAAAAAATCGTTTTGGGGCTACTCACGAAATTGGCATCTTTGAAATGATCGAACATGGACTGCAAGAGGTGTCCAATCCTTCAGAGCTATTTTTAGGTAACCGTGACGATCCTGCCCCGGGAACAGCAATTGTCGTGGCTTGCGAAGGTACTCGTCCTATCGTTGTGGAATTACAAGCTTTAGTCAGTCCCACCAGTTACCCTTCCCCCCGGCGTGCTGGTACTGGGATAGACTACAACCGCCTAGTGCAAATTCTCGCCGTCCTAGAAAAACGCGTGGGAATTCCCATGTCAAAACTAGACTCCTACGTTGCCTCCGCTGGTGGGTTGAATGTAGCAGAACCAGCTGTGGATTTAGGAATTGCCATCGCCATTGTTGCCAGTTTCCGGGATAGAACAGTTGATCCCGGTACAGTTTTAATTGGTGAAGTGGGCTTGGGTGGACAAGTGCGCTCAGTTTCTCAAATGGAACTGCGATTAAAAGAAGCAGCCAAACTGGGATTTAAAAGAGCAATTGTTCCTAAAGGACAGAAATACCCAGATTATAACATTGAGATATTGCCGGTCTCTAAAGTAATAGATGCAATTATTGCTGCCATCCCACACCAAATCTTAGAAGCCAGCGATTTAGAACTAGATTAAGACCATTGACCCGCTCTCCGGGCTAAAGCTGCCGATATTTTTGGTTCAACGAGTCCACTTAAATTAGACCCCTTGGGGCATTTGACACCCCCCAAAGCTAGAAGCCGGGGGATTCTTGGTTGTGGTATCTGTGGGAACTTCACGGCACCGTCTAAATTCTCCCATCTAATTCCAGGAAGTTTAACAGCATTGTTTTTTAAATTTACTTTAATTTAGCCATAGGCTGTACCAGCTGCGTAAGTCCTATTAAATTAGGATTTGTCTAGTGTATGCGTGGATTTTACCCATTCCTGACTGGGAACTACAACTAGCAAATGTAACTGTATACCCATCATTGTCAAGGTGTAGATTACTGATACTTTTAACCGAGACATTCTCCGACATTTGAGATATCGTGAACATCCAGTACAACATCACCAACTGAGTCAGTGAAGGTGGTATCCCACATTGCCTTGAGGAAAATCCCCACGGCTCCATTAAAATCACGCGGTA